>CAZTUV010000111.1:0-7101 GCA_964616595.1 uncultured Alistipes sp. | reverse complement strand
TGTCTTCCGACAGCTTTATTATTATATCATCATTTTTCGTAAAAGTCAAGTAAAAAAAGTTAAATACAATTAGTCGATTTATGTTAATTCTGACTAATAGATTGACGTTTTTCCATTCTGTTCCAGCTGATGAATCCATAAATATCATTAATAAGGAACATAACAAAGCATACTACCACTGAAATATATGACATATCTTCAAAAGACGCAAGACTCCAAAGAAGTATAAGAATAATATCATTCATAGCGTAGGCAAGAGAAAAAAAGGCACATCTTCTAAAAGTAAGATAAACCGCCACAAAACTTGTTGTAACCGAAATCGTACTCACAGTGAGATTAGATGTATTAAAATATTTAAGAATAAAATAAAAAATAGACGTTACAACGATTCCTGTTGTAAACATAATCATCACTTCTGGTAATTTTATACGATTAACCTTAACTTCTTTTCCGTCGCCATAGGGATTTTTCAACCACGATATAAGAGCAACTACTGCCATAGGTGCAGTCATACCGAGATAAGTAATCATTTCTCCGTAATATTTGCAATCATATGATATTATTCCGTAAAGCACACTAAATACTATCATCATAACCTGACCGGCAGGATTTCCTTTAGCATTAATAATTATAGCGGTTACTCCGATTAATGACGCTATCAACGTAATGTATCCGCTATTACTGAAAATCACAAACGAAACAACAATAAACAGAACTGAAACAGACCAAAGAGTCCATTCAGCCTTAGAAAAGTAATTTTTAAGATTATTCATATTTACCTCCAAAAAAATAAGCACTTGCACACATCTTCAAAGACCTAATGATGTGAGCAAATGCTTTAAAATGCACTACCCGGTGGCAGTAATTATTAAGTAGTAGGTTCCGGTATAGAGGGAACATATTCTATAGATGTCATATCGAAATTTTGAACAGTTGTATTATTTGTAGCATCTTGTTTAACAGGATACGAACCTTTATATCGATTATTATTATCAGAAGAAGCCACAACAGCTTTAACGATATAATCATCAACAGTTATTCGGTAAGTTGTAACGCTCTGGTCACCGTAAATCCTGTTAATCTGGCTTGCGAATTCACTTATAAAAGTAGCATCTTCAACTTTGCTTGCAGTACCAGTAGTTGTAGCACCTGTATCTTTATCCCAATAGAATTCAAAAGTACCCGAGCCAATATTTTTATCCGAATCGTCCATAGTACGTTCTTTAAACTGATATTCTTGTACAACAGTCTGAGCGGCATTAAATATAACTCTTGCATTATTATTTTGTTTTCTAACTTTAGAATTAGCAATCCAGCTCATATAAGACGGAATAAGCACAGCCGAAAGTATTCCGATAATAGCGATAACAACGATAAGTTCTGTCAAGGTAAAACCTTTTAATTTTTTATTCATAAAGCAACCTCCAATCTACAATAATTATTATAACATTTCATTCATAGTTTGTCAATGATTTTATGGAGGTGGAACTGCACAAAAACAAGCCATAAATTAGTGCAATTTGCCGGATTATCCGACATTATCAGCCGTATCAATTTTATTGGTAATTACAGCCTGTTTAACAGCGTCTTCAACGGTCAATATAGTTGTTGCATAGTTTCTTATATTATTAGAAGTAAGGAAAGTCGGGAACGAACCGAAACAATTTTTATTTTTAATAGCAGTAGCGACACATTCGCCTGATTTGATATAAAAAGCTGCATCAACATCATCGACATCGGAGAAATACAATTTCAAGTCATTTTTAAAGCCAATAATTTCGTTACCATTTTCGTCAAGTATTCTATCGTTAAGATTATGAGTACCGTCTGATATATTCGGCAATTCCTCAAAAAACAGGTCATCAATGTAAGCGACTATTGCCTTATGAAGAGTACTGGAATCAGTATTAGCACCTTGTATTTTAGCTTTTTTAACATATCCCAGCATTGATGGAACAAGTATAGCTGCCAGCACACCAATAATAGCAATAACTACAATCAATTCAACAAGAGTAAAACCTTTTAATTTTTTCATAATTACATACCTCCAATTCCGAATATATTATAGCATTTTGTTCACAATTTGTCAAGAAAAAACAAATATTTAAGTTATTTAAATAATTCCAGAGCTTTTTGTAATTGGATATCATCGTTGGTGCATATTATATCCGAATCATAATCCATAGATAATTCGATATCCGGAGATATACCTATACCGTCATAGCAGTCCCAGTTTCCTACGGTATAGTAACCGGCAGTATATTTAACAAATTCGTCATCAGAAAGATATTGTATTTTTTGGAAAGTACCTTTTCCTTTTGTGGTAGTACCGATTGTAGTTACATCTCCGTTATAGAACTGTTTCATAGCGGAAGTAAATATTTCTGCTGAACTTGCTGTTTTTTCGTTGATTAGAATAATTACTTTTTCGTCGTTAGTTTTTTTAGTACCAGATAATTTAAGTTCTTGTTCCTCTCCATTAAAACAGTAAGTTTTACCGACAGTCAATGGCTGGTCAAGGAAGTAACCGAGTATACTTAAGCAATAATCAGTATGGCCACCGATATTATTTCTAAGGTCTATAATATAACCGTCAATTTCCGGATTTTCGTTATCTTTAAAGAATTTTGTAAATCCCTGAATACCGTCCATGAAAAAGTTTTCACTATTAATGTAAACTATATTATTATTTATATTATAGCTGTTCAGATAATCATAATTTTCAGATTCATCATTGCTTTCAGTATCTGTAAAAGCGTATCCAAAATACTTGTCATTAGTTTGATAATAAGCGTTTACAGCATTAATGATAGCCTCATCATCGGATTGAAGATTAGCTTTTCCGTCAAGTTCAGTTTCAATCTGAGTAAATTTACTTAATCGTTCGCCCAATTCAATATTATCCTTGTATTCGCCCTTGCAGGCAAGATATCCTATACCGACGCAAGCGACAAAGCCTATTATAGTAAGTACGTGTTTAGAGTCATTATCCATTGTATCACCTCATAAAAAAACCTCTCCCGATACGAGAGAGGTATTATTTATATAATTCACTTTATAAGCATTAGCCTTCAGAAGGAGTAGAAGTACCTGTAGCCTTTGCAGTAGCCTTTGCAAGTGCTTCGGCAAGACCCTCTGAACCAGTTTTGGAAGGTTTTTCATCTGCCCAGTTTTTAGCTGTATATACTGCTGGATATGTACCGAAATATGAACCACTTACAATAGCAGCGGAAACACACACACCATCTTTAAATTCTACGGCAGCATCAGCACCAAGGTCTTTGAAATCATTGAAGAAAGTATTGATAGATTCAGCAACTTCCTTCTTAGTAGCCTCAGCAGTAATATCAGAACCCATAACAACACCATCTGCAGGAACTTTATCTTCTTCGTCGAGGTCAGTTACAGCGGAGTTAGCAGCCTTAGCAAGTGTAGAAGCTGTTGAGTTAGCACCCTGAATCTTGGACTTCTTTACATAGCCGAGCATTGAAGGAACGAGAATAGCAGCAAGTACACCAATGATAGCAATAACAACGATAAGTTCGATAAGTGTAAAACCTTTTTTAGTTGTTTTCATATAAGAAAACCTCCTTGAATAAATTAATCGCACGATATAAATCGGCTAAAATGCCACGATATATAAACATTAACATAATATGTAAAAATTTATCCGTGACCCCTTTTCTGTAATATTAGTATATCATTTAATTCACAAAATGTCAACATTTTTCAGAAAAAATTTTTTTAAAAAATACAATTTTTACACATGTTCTTTTATAAATAAGAATTTTTATAAAAAAATCATCAAATTGCACAATCTACAGCTAATAAGTTAAAAGTTTTTCTAATATTATTGTTTCGGAGCTCCGCCAAGCTGGGCAAGGAATCTGTAAAATTCTTGTTTATCAAGGCATTTTTCAAGTGCATCGACTTCACCGATAACACCGCCATGTACAAAACGTGCGAGTTCCATATCAAGAGACTGCATGCCTGCCTGTTTACCGGTCTGAATAGCCGACTGTATAAGATGAATCTTATTATCACGAATCATTGCCGAAATAGCATCTGTAACGTTAAGGATTTCCTGTACAGCAATACGACCCGTACCGTCCTTTTTAGGGATAAGTGTCTGTGAAATGACTGCAACAAGGTTATTTGCAAGCTGTGTACGAATCTGATTCTGTTGATGTTCCGGATAAACGTCAATAATACGGTTAATCGTATCGGAAGCACTTGTTGTATGAAGAGTACTCATAACAAGGTGACCTGTTTCAGCTGCTGTAACGGCTGCCTGAATAGTTTCAAAGTCACGCATTTCTCCTACGAGAATAACATCGGGGTCTTCACGGAGTGCAGCTCTGAGGGCAAGAGCAAAGCTTGGTACATCATCACCGATTTCTCTTTGGTTAACCATACATCTCTTGTGGTCATGAACGTATTCTATCGGGTCTTCAACTGTAATAATATGTGCACTTCTGCTTACATTAATAAAGTCCATCATACCTGCAAGTGTAGTTGACTTACCAGAACCAGTAGGGCCTGTTACAAGTATAAGACCACGTGGACGCATTGCAAACTCTGATAAAATTGGTGGCAATGACAAATCCTCAAGTGTTGGAATGTCGTTTCTGAGAAGACGAATAGCAATAGCTGGTTTGCCCTTTTGGAAATACACATTTACACGGTGACGATAACCACTTCTTGTCTGAAAGGAAAAGTCCGTATCATGATGATTATTAACACTTGTCTGCTGAGTTTCGTTAGTCATCTGGTGAACAACGTCAAGAATTTCCTCTTCGTCCATGACAGGATAACGTGAACCCATAGTTCTGAGCGAACCATTAAGACGAACAACTGGTGTTATTCCATAAGTAAAATGCAAGTCAGAACAACCTAAAAGTCTTACTTCATCAAGTATTCTATTAATTTCAATTACTCCCATAAAATTATACCTCCCTGAATATGTGACATACTCCCCACCTAAGAGATGGGGGTTCTGATTTAACAGATGTTTCCCACTCAATACATTTAATAATGCAAATACAATGGGCTAACCCCGTGTGTCCCACGGTTATTACAGATTTGTCATAATATATAACTGACTTTAAGGATAATCCGTCCAAACCCTTATAATTAAAACTCCATAACTAAAATAACGAATTTACATAATATCTCCACTGAATCCATCATGATTAAAGCCATAGAGTTTAAGGTACTCTCCTTGTGAAAAGATATTTACAAGAATTATACAGAGAATGTTGTTCTTACAAGTTCATCTATTGAAGTCTGACCGGCAATAACAAGTTCTGCTGCATTATCACGAAGAAGTTTTGTACCATTATTTTTAGCAGCCTCTTCAATTTCCTCTTTACCGCCGCCTGCTGCGATAATTTGTGAAACTTTAGCAGTACAGTGAATTATTTCATGAATAGCAGTTCTGCCTCTGTAACCGGTATTATTACATTCCTTACAGCCAACCGGTCTATAAATCTGTATAGGCTGGTCAACGCCCATCAATTCGCTTTCTTCTTCAGTAGACATAATAGGTTGTTTGCAAGAAGGACACAGAACTTTAATAAGTCGCTGTGCAATAACGCCGATAAGTGAAGTAGCAACCATATAAGGAGCAACGCCCATATCCACAAGACGGACAACTGTTGAAGCGGCATCATTTGTATGGAGTGTAGACAATACAAGGTGACCTGTAATAGCGGCACGAATACCGATATCAGCTGTTTCGGTATCACGCATTTCACCAATCATAACGATATCAGGGTCCTGACGGAGAATTGAACGTAGTGCAGCTGCGAAGGTCATTCCTGCCTTTATGTTAACCTGACATTGATTTATTCCATCGATAGCTTTTTCGACAGGGTCTTCAACCGTAATAACATTTACATTAGGTTTAGCGAGTTCACCGAGAGCGGCATAAAGTGTAGTAGTTTTACCAGAACCGGTAGGCCCTGTTACAAGTATAACGCCATGAGGCACTCTAAGCATTGATTCAAACAATTGATAGTTATATTCTGACATACCGAGGTCAGTGATTTTACGGAGAGCAATCTGACCGGTTGACAAAATACGTATAACTATCTTTTCGCCATTAACCATAGGAAGTGAAGATACACGGACATCAAGAGTAGTACCATCTACTTCCTGAGTAAAACGTCCGTCCTGAGGTATTCTTTTTTCAGCGATATTCATACCACTGATAAGTTTAAGACGAGTTGTAAGTGCACTATGTACAGTACTGCTGATATTCATAAGTTCAACAAGGTCACCATTTACACGGATACGAATTCTTGTATAAGTTTTAAACGGTTCGATATGAATATCGGTAGCATCTGCACGATAAGAGTTTTCGATAATAGTTGTAGCGAGTTTAACAATAGGAGCACTTTCAACTCTGTCTTTTGATTCATCGTCCTCCATACTGCCGTTATCTCCGCCATTGAGAGCCGCTATACTGTCAACAACACTATCAACGTTCTGCATTGAATAACATTTACCGATAGCTTTATTAATAGCCGTTGTAGTAGCAAGAACAGGATTACAGTCTGTACCAGTTGCAACTTTAATTTCTTCAAATATGTTGAAGTTTACAGGGTCATTTGTAGCAACTGTAAGACGTTTACCTGTAATAGCAATAGCAATAACAGTATGTTTTCTTGCAAGTGCTTCTGGTATTTTGTTAACTGCATCAATATCAATTTCTATTGATTCAAGGTCGACATATTTTGCACCTATTTTTCCAGCAAGTGCCTTGGTAAAATTGACTTCTGACATAAATTTCTGTTCAACAACGATATCACCGAATTTTTTAGTTCCATTGGACTCTCTCTGTTTTTCAAGAACTATCATAAGCTGTTCTTGAGTAATAAGTCCCTGTCCAACTAAATAATCGCCTATTCTTTCGTTTTTCATAAAAGACCTCCACTCTCTTAATAAAATATGATTTTACATATAAAAATCACTTTTAAAATCCATTTAATTTATTGAACCACCTATTAAAATAGGTTTCCTGTTTCTCAGACTTCATGACCTATCATCTCCACAGGCATATATTCGGACAGTTCCTGCCCTATAAATACTTTTTTACAC
>CAZTUV010000110.1:0-7124 GCA_964616595.1 uncultured Alistipes sp. | reverse complement strand
ACCCATTACAAAATAAATATTAATTTTAAATTATCTGTGATAAAATGAAAAAAATTTCAAATTTGGTATAGACATTTGTCTGAAAAAGTTGTATAATTAATTAGTATCTGTAAAATTTCAATGGAGGAATAATATTATGATGAAATTTAATAAGCTTGTGGCAGCTGCTACTTCATTTGCACTTGCGGCGGCGGCTGTTGGCTGTACGCCCACAATCGGAAAAGGAACTGAAATGGCTATGACTGCTGATGGTTATGAAGTAAGTTCAGGACTTTTTATTTTTTACACTATTCTTGCATATAAAGATGCTGCTGACATTATTGAAGAGCAAAATGGTACTGCACCCACTGTCAAGGAAGTAAAAAATTCACACATTGATAATCTTGAAGCAGAAGATTGGATTCAAGAAAAGGCTATTGAATATTGTTCTAATATTGCCGTTATTGAAAATGAATTTGAAAAAATAGGCGGTCAGCTTACCAGTGAAGAACTTGACGAAATTGAACAAATAGCTGAACAACAAATCAGTACTGATGGTACAGATATATATTCTAAAAACGGCGTCGGTCTGGAATCCCTCAAAACTATTGTTGAAGCAACAGGTAGTGGCTCTAATTATTATGGCGAATATGAATATATGCAAAAAGCTATTTTTGATTACTATTATGGCTTTGAAGGTGAAAACGGCTGTTCTGAAGAAGAACTTAAAGATTACTTTGATGAAAATTTTGCAAGAGTAAAATATATATCAATTGACCTTACTGACGAAAACGGAGATTCCCTTAGTGATGACGATAAGAAAAAGTTACGTAGAAAAGCTGAAAGTTATGTTAAGGAAATCAACAACGAAACTGATGATATGGAAAAAATGTTCAAAATGAATGAATGTAGCGATGATTATGATGAATATATTTCCACACAGACAACAGCTTCAGAGGAAGATTCAGAAACAACAACTACTACCACTACAACAACTACGGCTACAAATGAAACCACCACAACCACAACTACTGACCCTTATGAAAACGAAATCCTTGTACAAAAATATACTACTACAACCGCTAATGAATCAGATGACGATGTGACCGTCACTACAACTACGGCTGAAGAAACCGATTCAGAAAGAGCAAGCAGAGAATATAAGCAGTTTGTATTTGATGAACTGGAAATGAATAAAGCTACTCTTTATGAATATGATGAAAATACACTATACATTGTATTAAGAGGCGACCTCAGACAACGTATGACTGAAGATGATTATTGGTCAGATGAATATATATATTCTTTGCAACTCCTTAAATATAATGATGATTTCACCGACTACATGGAAGGTCTTGCTGAAAATGTGACTGCTGAAACTAATTCTGCCTCATTAAAACGTTATGCACCATTTAAACTTGACCTCTCTTCACTTGAACCTGATAACTAATATACTCTGGGACTCTGCTAACTGGCAAAGTCCCATTTCTTTCGGAGGGAAATTTATGATTTATACTGAACTTACAGTCAAAGCTATGCAGATTGCATATGAGGCTCATAACGGACAATATGATGTCAATGGAGTACCATATATATTTCACCCATATCATCTGGCTGAACAAATGAACGATGAAATAACAGTCTGTATTGCCTTGCTTCATGATGTAGTTGAAGATACTTATGTGACATTTGAACAATTAGAACAGCATTTCCCAGATGAAGTCATATCAGTATTAAAGTTACTCACTCATGATAAAAAAATAAGTTATAATGATTATATTGAAAATATTGCAAAAGACCCTGTTGCCAGAATTATAAAAATTGCTGATATTGAACATAATTCAGATATCAGCCGTATAATTGACCAAAACTCCGTATCTCCACAAAAAATTGAATACTGGAAAAATAAGTATTCTAATGCCAAACGTATCCTTGAAAAATATTTAGTATAAAAATTGTGCATTATGCATGGTGACTTTTTTTAGAAAACATGATATAATATATACAAGTGAGTATGTTTTGAAAGGAGGAATTTTTTTGGAAATAAAAAATAATAACATATCAGAAAATACATTCTGTGTTCCATGTGTAGTTGCCGACAATCTTCTGAAAATTGCAAACGGGGAATACATTAAAATATTATTGTATATCCTTAGAAACTCTGATAGAGAGTGTTCTGAAAATGAAATATCTTCTAATACAGGAGCAGGTTTAGATGTTGTCAGGAACGCCATTGATTTCTGGCGACAAGCTAATATTCTGAATAATACCTCTCAGACTGTTACCATAGAAGAAAAAATCAAGGTTGTTCAAAATGAATCGCCTGAAAATAATAATAATACTTTAGTTAGAAAACATTGGACTGGTAAAGAAATACGTGATTTAAGAATGAGTTCTCCTGATATATCAGAACTCCTCACGGCTGTGGAATCGGTTCTTGGTAGCATCAATCAGGCTAAAGCAGAAGTGATAATAAACTTGCACGAATCACTTGGAATGAAAAAAGAGGTTATTATGTTGCTTATAAGTCATTGTAAAGAAATGAATAAAACTACTCCTGATGGTATATATAATATGGCTTGTAAATGGATTTCAAATAATATAAATACTATACAGCTGGCTGAAAATGAAGTGCAATATATGAAAGCTTCTCATAACTATGTATGTCAGGTTATGAATTTGCTTAATATTAATAGAATCACTCAAGCTCAGGAAAAAATGATTTCGGAATGGAACAGTTGGAATATCTCTATTGATATGGTTGAATTTGCTTATGAAACAGCTTTGGTTAAATGCGAAAATAAACTTAATATTAGTTATATGAATGGTATTATTACTAAATGGCATGAAAATAATATATCGAGTTTAAATGATGTAATTAAGTTCAATGAGATTCGTAAATGTGAAAATATTAAAAAGTATGGCAAAAAAGATGATTATCTTCATAGTGTTATGAAAGTATTTAATATTAATCAGGTCACTAACTCTCAGGAATCCATGATAAATAATTGGGAAATCTGGAATATCTCTATTGATATGGTTGAATTCGCTTATGAAATATCTTTGCCTCGTTGTCAAAATACTTTTAGTATTAATTACATAAATGGCATTATAAAGGATTGGCATGAAAAAAATATTAAGACTTTACAAGATGCAATAGAACTATCTGAAAGTAATAAAATTAAAAACAAGAAAAAATATGATGATGATGATTTTGATGTAGATATGTATAAGATTTTTATAAATAGATGCATAACTGATAATTTCGATGATATTGAGGTAGTAAAATGAATTCAGAAATATATAATAAGGCTCAGGAAATATTACAGAATCGCCGTCAAAATGCCGTTATAGAAAATGAACGCCGTATTGCTGAAATAAACGAAAGACTTCCACAAATAATGGAAATTAATAATAAAATTTCAAATTCAGGACGACAACTTATAAAAATTTGTATGTCGGCTGGCAAAAACGCTCAAAATAGTGAATATGTAAAACAGGAAATAGAAAAACTTAAAAGAGATAATCTGGAAGCACAACAAGTATCACGTTGGCATCTTGAACACAATGGCTATCCTGCTGATTATTTAGATATTCATTATACTTGTCCTGTTTGTAATGATACCGGATATAAGAGTGATTCTACTATTTGTGAATGTTTTCAAAAAATATGCGGACAACTTGCCTCTGAAGAAATAAATAGTCATTCCTCTCTTAAATTGTCAAGTTTTGATTCTTTTAATTTTTCATATTATTCAGAGGAAGATTGTTTGAAAATGAAAAGGATTTTCAATTTTTTGAAAAACTATGCCGAAAACTTTACTATGAATTCAAAAAATATATTTATGTTTGGAAAGACCGGATTAGGAAAAACACATCTTTCACTTGCAGTAGCCAATAAGGTTCTTGAACAAGGTTATAGTGTTATATATGATTCGATTATAAATATTCTTCGTGAAATGGAAAAAGAGCATTTTCAATATAATTATCATTCAGAAATGGTTGACCATATCATGCAAACTGATTTGCTTATTATCGACGATTTGGGAACAGAAAATACAACAACTTTTTATATTTCAACTATATACAATATCATAAATACACGTATTAATAAAAAACTTCCTACTATTATAAGCAGTAATCTGGACTTTGATAGATTAAAGTTCAGATATGATGAAAGAATAGTTTCCAGAATTGCTACCCTTTACGAAAACATTAAATTTTTTGGTACAGATATGCGATATAAATTAAATATTCATCATGGACAGATAATAACAGACAATGGATAATTCACTTGAGCAGGTCAATCATTTAATCGCTTAACTTTAACACTGATTAAATATTTGGTTAATTACATCAACTATAACTACATAACTGTATTTGAGCAGGAATAACATACTATTTGTAAATTTTTTTTGAACAGACTCCCGTGTGTCCTATACTATTATTATAATGTATATAGAAAGGAGGGGAGTATATGTCAAAAAATAACGCAGTGGAACCATATTCAATCGGAAAATGTTTAATTATTATTACTGTTCTTGCATTATTTGATACTGTTGGCTGTATAGTCTTGTTAGTAGGTTCTTATGTATTCATAAAAAAAGGACATCAGGGACTTGCAATAGCATTGGCAGTAACAAATATAATAATTCCTGATGCTCTACCATGTGTTGATGAAATTTTCCAGATTATAGTAGTTGTTGTTCCTATATATCGGGGATATAAGAATGATGATAGTGTAGGTCAGATTGCTAAAGATGTTGTAAAGTCTCAAAGGGAATATTCTTCTCAAAGAAATAAAGCTGTTAACGTTTCTCAAAAAGTAAGTAATGTTATTGGTGGACAAGATAATAATTATGGTTCTTATGATGAAGACTATGATGAAGAATACATAGATATGTATGACGATAATAGTATGTAGACAAAAGACTAAGGTTGTATATAAAAAACACAACCTTAGTCTTTTTTATTTATTAAGAAATTCTTTTTTCATTTCGCAGAAGTCAAATACATCTAAAATACCATCTTCATACAAGTCGCCGGCTTGCCAGTTGGTAATATCACTGGTGCTTAAAAGATATTTCTGTAACATTACTAAATCAGCAATTGTAAACTCACCGTCTGAATTTACATCACCTTTGAGTATACTAATATCAGGTTCTTCTGAAACGAAAGACATATCAAATCTGCCCTCTTGTTCTGAAAGTTTTGTCCATGCATATCGTGCAAACCAAGTATCAAATGATGTGATTTCAAAAGACCTGCCAGCTTCCATAATAGAACCTTCACCACCAGGAAAATCTTCAGGAGGGATACCGTCTGATTCACCAATTCCACCATAATAGTCTGGAAAACCAAAACCATGACCCATTTCATGTAATAAAACATGCTGACTGGTAGTTCCGTCAATTAAACCAAGAATAGCATCAGTTGAAAGATATTGTCCATAATGCCAGCCAAAGCCACCCATATTAATTAATCCATCGATACCCTCAAGAAACATATCATAGCGATTATCATAATCTTTATAAGTCCAATTGCTATCAGACCAATGAACATACCTTGAAATATCAACTGGTTCTGATGGTTCAAGATAGGGGATAGAAGATGCATCTGATGCCATCCCACAAATAATATAATCACGCATAGTAGAATCCATAGTTTCTGTATAAACTATTTCATCTGGTTGAATATCTAATAAACAGTTTTCATCTAATACACTCCAGCCTACAATCTTAACATTAACCTCATCGAATGGCCAGTTTTCATAACCTTCAAGACAATCATTCCATTTGTTCAATGCATCATTTAAAACATTTTCCAATTGCTGACGCTGTTCTAAAGTAACTGTCTGATATGAATCCCATCTGATAAGATATCTAATTGTACCATTTTCTGCAATTAGTTGGCCATATATTGTGGAATAGTCTTTCATCCAATCTTCATGTTCATCATCATATATACGGTTATTCCATACCCAGTCACAAGCAGTAATATATTCACTTGGCATATCAGAGTATGAAATTGAATCAGTTGCATGAATATCAATCCCATTAACTAATGGTATTGTACACATAACTGATGTAAACATTAAAGAAATAATTTTTTTAAATTTCATTATTATAAATCCACCTTTCTGTAAAAGATAAAATATAGATGCTTCCGCTAAATATTTATTTTTTTATAATGGTATCATAAATGGATTTATTTGTCAAGCCATAAATTTCAAAAAAATGAGATTATAATGGCTATTTTGATAGGGGGAATAATCAAAACGATTTAATTATTGCACCAAATGTATGTTTGGTGCAATAATTAAATCGTTTTTTTACCACGTACTAAGAATCATTATTTTTTCTTAATACGTGGATATTCATTTATAATTTCAATTGATTTGCATAACCAAGTTCTTTGGCAGGTTTTCCTGATGAAGGAATGTTCTTTACATAATATTTTTCCAGACCGACTCCGTCAACCTTTTCTGCCGATGCAAGCACAGAATTTTTTTTCAGATTAATAACCTGAACCCCTTGTGAATCTCTTGTTGTCTTAGATGAAATCATTCCTGTATTAAATATAAGAGCATGACCACTTGACGTTCTAATTAAAATATCACAATCTTCTTTTATAAATACTACATCAATAAGTGGAGATTTGTCAGAATATGCTTTTGTAAGTTTTTTTCTATTGGTTTTAGTTTCATAGGATTTAAGTGGTATCTTGGCAGCTTTACCGTTTTCAAAAAAGAAAATTATATATCCACTATAATCGATTGTTGGTACAAGTGTTTTAAGCACTTCATTTTCATCAAAAGATAATTTGGCTGGTATATAATCTCCCATTAAACTCGCCTTGGTATCATCAAATGAACTTGCCTTGGTCTTGTAAGCCTGCTCATTATTTGTAAAGAAAATAAGTTCTGTTTTATTTGAAACGTCAAAACTTTGAACTATATAATCTCCTTCTTTAAGTTTATGTTCTCCACTCATTCGTAAAGACTGAGGTGTAATTTTCTTAAAATATCCACTTGCAGTAACAAATATATTTACCGGATAATCCGGAATGTCATCAGCTATTTCAATTTCTGTTTCAAAATTTTCACAAATAATTGATTTTCTTGGTTGTGAGTAATTCTTTATAAC
>CAZTUV010000109.1:0-7186 GCA_964616595.1 uncultured Alistipes sp. | reverse complement strand
AATTATAGTAAATGATAAAAAGATTAGACTTAACAGTTACAAGAGTTCTATTTAAGAATTGGAGGTATTTATATGAAATTCAAAAAGGTTTTATCAGTTTTTACAAGTACATTGTTATTATCGACATCAATAGTATCAGCATTTTCAACAGTATCCTATGCTAGCGAAAATCAGGACAATGAAGTTAATTATGGTGAAGCACTTGCATTATCATTATACTTCTATGATGCTAATGAATGTGGCACTAATGTTGATAGCGGTTCACTTAGTTGGCGTAGTAACTGCCATACATATGATGCAGAAACCTCTATTGATAGTGCGGTAGGTCTTGGCAACTCTGAAAAAGAACTTATAAAACAAGCTACAGGCTCTTCAACAGTAGATGTTTCGGGTGGTTACCACGATGCAGGTGACCATGTCAAGTTCAACCTTACAATGGGATTTAATGCTACTTCATTAGGTTGGACATACTTTGAATACCCTGAGGTTTTCAAAGAAACAAATACAGAGGCTCATTTACTTGATATATTAAGAAACACTTGTGATTATTTAATGAAAACTACTTATCTTACAGATAGTGGTGATGTTTTTGCATTCTGCTATAATGTGAGTGACAGCGGTGACCATGAATATTGGTCGTCTCCAGAAGTACAAAACTATACAAGAAAAACTTATTGGGCTACTTCATCAAATAATAATTCAACAGTTGCATTTGAAATGGCATCTGCTCTTGCTTCCGCATCGTCAGCATTTCAGGGAATTGACAACAATTATGCCGAAGAATGTCTTAAATATGCAGACGCATTATACAGATTCGGAGCAACCTATACTGGCAACGAAACAGCCGGTATGGGCGATATGTACGGTACCGGCAGTTCAGCTGATGAAAAGGTTTGGGCTGAAACATGGCTTTATATAGCAGATAGCGATACATATACCTTACCTACTCTTAAACCAGACGGACAAGGACATTATGGTTCAGAAACAGATTGCTGGGTTTATTGCTGGGATAAAGTATGGGGTGGATATTCCTCATTGATGTATAAACTTACTGGTGATTCTGCATATGCAACTGAACTTAAATTTGAAATGGATAACCTTGTAAACAATAAAAATCAAGCATATTATCCTATTTCAGGCTGGGGAACTTCCAGATATAACTGTGCTTGGCAAAAATATGCTATAACTTATGCAGAAGGTCAGGGAAATACAGAATACCTTGAATATGCTAAAAATCAAATGGATTATTTATTGGGCAACAATCCTACCGGATATAGTTTCCTTATAGGATATGGTGATAAGTATCCAACAAGAATACATCATCGTGCAGCAAACCCAGGCGTAGGCGACCCAAAAGCTAATACAGAATCTACATATACACTTTATGGTGCATTGGTGGGAGGCCCTACAACTGCTAACGGCGATTATGACGATAATGAAAACAGTTACCAATATACAGAACCTGCACTTGATTATAACGCTTGTTTCACACTTGCAATATCTGCACTTTATTCACATTTCGGGGGCGATGCTTCAACAGCTAATAACATAATATCCAATGCCTCAGAATTTAAACAAGGTTTTGATTTTGGTGAAATAGACTCAACAGAAACACCATCTAAACCTGTTGTTACAACTGTTTCTACAGCTGAACCTGTTGCTACAACTACTACAACTACTGCAACTACAAATATTTCTGTTGACATGGCTGACGGTAAATCAACAGTAAATCTTAATACTTCACTTAATTGTAATGATAATAATCAAATTCATCTTACAATAGAAAATTATATACCATCGAACGCACAACTTCAAAAGATTATTATAAACGTATCATCATCAAATAATATTGGAACAATGGTTAGTGCTGTTGGTTTCTCAACTAATGACGGTTGGAATCAAATCGATAAAAATGTCTACCTTGGAACAAATGGTACTCTTGAATTTGATACATCAAATGTAAGTTCATCTATTGTAAATAGTAGTGATATGATGTTTGGTTTATGGTGGTGCGATTCTGTAACTCTCAATGTAGAATCGATACAATTTGAATATAAAGTTCCATCAGATGTAACTACTACCAAGCCTACCACTACTGAAACTACAACTACTACCAAGTCTACTACTACTGAAACTACAACTACTACCAAGTCTACTACTACTGAAACCACAACTACTACCAAGCCTACTACTACCGAAACCACAACTACCACCAAGTCTACCACTACCGAAACTACAACTACTACCGAGCCTACCACTACTGAAACTACAACTACTACCAAGCCTATTACTACTGAAACCACAACAACCACCAAGCCTACTACTACTGAACCTATAACAACAACTACTACATCAAGTAAAAATGATAAAGAAATAGTTCTTACTGATATAAATTATAATGAATCATATTCATTAAGTGATTACGATTATAAATCAATTGATAAGATTATACTTAAACTTGATGGAAATATTGGTTATGGATTTGGAGGAAAAATTGTATTTGGTGCATGGGCATTACAACTTGATTTTAGTGCATCTGATATGACATCTGATAATACCATAGAATTTGATGTTACTAACCCTCAAGATTCGCTTATAATTTATAAATATTGGGGCAATATAGGTCTTGAAAGCGTTACACTTATTATGAAGTAAATCATTAATTAATAGTCTGTATTAAAAGGTTGCATGGTAAATTACTGTGCAACCTTTATTTTTTATATGAAATATCTTTTAGAAATTAAGGACTAATTTCTAACATTTTACTTAAATATATACTTTTGTTGTGGAATTTCAATAGTTTATACCTGAAAACATACACCTATATTAGAAAATGTTACAAACTTGAATTTTTTTCATTTTTTCTATTGACTTTTTTGAAAATATGAGTTATAATAATAAAGTCGTAAGGCAGTGATAGCAAAGACGACAAGATATGGCGGCATAGCTCAGTTGGCTAGAGTACTCGGTTCATACCCGATTGGTCGTTGGTTCAAATCCTACTGCCGCTACCATAAAAAAAGGCCCGTTGGTCAAGCGGTTAAGACATCGCCCTTTCACGGCGGAATCATGGGTTCGATTCCCGTACGGGTCACCAATTATATAACTCGCAAATGCTTAGTTTATAGTGTTTGTGAGTTATTTTTTTGCTTATATCACCCAATTAATCTATTATAAACGTTATCCGATATCTGAGTATTATTTCAAAAACCGTGACAAAATTGTAATTCGGTATTTACAAAACAATATAAAAGTGATATAATATATATAAAAATGAAAGGAAGAACTCCTTATGAGCAAAATTATTGCGGTGGCAAATCAAAAGGGTGGCGTGGGAAAATCTACTACCGCTGTTAATCTTGCCTCTTACCTTGGTTCAAGAGGATTTAAAGTACTATGTATTGACTCCGACCCACAGGGAAATACAACTACAGCTTTTGGAGTGAAAAAAAAATCTGTAAACGTTTCAACATATGATGTTTTTATAGGAAAAGCAAGAATACATGAAGCTATAATTAAAACAGATTTTGAAAATGTTTCAATAATACCAGCTATTGAATCTCTTGCAAGTTGCGAAATAGAACTGTCATCTTTTGAAAATAAACTGAAACGTCTTAAAATGCAGATTTTAACTTGTCGTAAAGATTATGACTATATATTTATTGATTGTCCGCCGGCACTCGGGCTTATCACAATAAATGCACTTGTAGCCTGTGATACTGTACTTGTTCCGATGCTTGCGGAGTTCTTTGCGTTAGAAGGACTTTCACAGCTTGTTAATACTATAAAAATTGTAAAGAATAATTACAACCCTAATCTCGATATCGAGGGAATTGTCTTTACAATGTTCGACAGCAGACTTAAAGTATCAAACGATGTTGTGACTGAAGTTGAAAAATACTTTGATAATAAAGTATTTAAAACTAAAATTCCACGTAATGTCCGTTTGTCAGAAGCCCCCAGCCATGGAAAACCTATATTATATTACGACAAATTTTCAAAAGGTGCAAAATCTTATGAACTTCTTGGACTTGAATTCCTTGGAGAACCAATCCCTGCAAATAAAAAATACAAAGAGAATCTTTTCATTTAAAAAATAAAAAGGAGTGTATATCATGGCTATCGGTGGATTGGGTGCGGGTCTTGAAAGCCTTTTCAGTGACAATGCTAATGAAGTACAAGTCAAAAAAATGCTACGTATTTCTGAAATCGAACCTAATCGTGAACAGCCCCGAAAAAATTTCAATGACGATTCTATAGCCTCACTTGCCGAATCTATTAATCAACATGGTATATTGCAACCAATACTTGTAAGACCGCTTAAACATGGTGGTTATCAAATCGTGGCTGGTGAAAGACGTTGGAGAGCTGCAAAAATGTTAGGACTCAGTGAAGTGCCAGTTAATATACGTGAACTTTCAGATACACAAACAATGCAGATTGCTGTTATTGAAAATTTACAACGTGAAAATCTTAATCCTATTGAAGAAGCAAAATGTTATCTTGAACTTATAGAAAAATATGACATGACACAAGAAAATGTTGCTAATATGGTTGGTCGCTCACGTTCTGTAATCGCTAATGCAATAAGAATACTATCACTTCCGGAAACTGTTTGTGAAATGATTGAAACAGGTAAACTTTCAACCGGTCATGCTAAAGCTTTACTTGGAATAGACAACGAAAACCTTATTATAGATATAGCGGAAAAAGCTTGCAACGGCGGATTGACTGTCAGACAAGTGGAAAATATCGCAAGACAAAAAGAAAAAAAATCTATACAAAAATCTGATAATTATATAGATAACTATTTTGTTGAAATGGAAATTTCATTAAATCAGATTCTTGAACGTAAAGTCAAAGTTGATTATAAAAAAAATAAAGGTACTTTGATTCTTGAGTTTTATGATAAGGAAGATTTAAAACATATTGCAGAAAAACTTATAAAAAATGATTAAAGGAGAATATTATAATGCTTGATATGAAATTAATCCGTAATAATCCGGAACTTGTAAAGGAAAACATTAAAAAGAAATTTCAGGACGATAAACTTGAACTTGTGGACAAAGTTATCGAAATGGACAAACAATACAGAGAAACTAAAACAGAATGTGACAGTTTAAGAAATCAAAAAAATCTTAAAAGTAAACAATTCGGTGGTTTCATGGCAAAGGGTCAAAAAGATGAGGCAGATAAACTTAAAACAGAAATTGCTGAATTAGATTCAAAACTTCTTGAAATGGAAGAACTTGAAGTTAAACTTGAAGCTGATATACATAAAATAATGCTTGTTATTCCAAATATCATTGACGAAAGCGTTCCAATAGGAAAAGATGACAGCGAAAACGTTGAAGTGGAAAGATTCGGTGAACCATTAGTACCTGATTTTGAAGTTCCTTACCACGTTGATATTATGGAGAAAGTTAACGGAATTGACCTTGACAGTGCAAGAAAAACAAGTGGTAATGGATTTTATTATCTTTGTGGAGATATTGCACAACTTCAGTCATGCATACTTTCTTATGCAAGAGACTTTATGATTGATAAAGGATTTACATATTATATTCCTCCATTTATGATTAGAAGTGATGTTGTTACCGGTGTAATGAGTTTCGCTGAAATGGAAGGTATGATGTACAAAATAGAAGGAGAAGACCTTTACCTCATTGGTACAAGCGAACATTCTATGATAGGTAAATTTATTGATACCATTATTCCGGAAGAAGAACTTCCTAAAACTCTTACAAGCTATTCCCCTTGTTTCCGTAAAGAAGTAGGGGCTCATGGCATTGAAGAAAGAGGAGTTTACCGTATTCATCAGTTTGAAAAACAAGAAATGATTGTTGTTTGTAAACCCGAAGAAAGCATGGATTGGTTTAATAAGCTTTATAGCTATACAGTAGAATTTTTCCGTACACTTGATATTCCAGTAAGAACTCTTGAATGTTGTTCAGGAGATTTGGCAGACCTTAAAGTTAAGAGTATTGATGTTGAGGCATGGTCACCAAGACAGAAAAAATATTTTGAAGTAGGTAGCTGTTCAAATCTTGGTGATGCACAAGCCCGTCGTCTTGGAATAAAGGTAAAAACTGCTGATAAGAAAAAATATTTTGCACATACACTTAATAATACCGTTGTTGCACCACCAAGAATGTTAATAGCATTCCTTGAAAATAACCTCAATGAAGATGGAAGTATAAGAATCCCTGAAGCTCTCAGACCTTATATGCGTAAAGATGTTATATCTGTTCCAAAGAAGAAGTAATCAGTTTTAACTAATTTCAGTAAAAATCTTTCTCAGGCAGAGTATGTCACGAATCCGAATCAATGAACTTATCTGCCTCTTTGGCAACAAAACAAAGACACATTACTGTAACACCAACTGTACTTCCTAAAAATGAGCCTAATAAAAAATTCAACATAATAAAATCACCTCAATATATATTATGTGAAATTTTTATTATAGTAAACAAAAAAGTCCTGATAATTTTTCAGGGCTTTTTTTCATTATAATATTATTTCAACATTTCAAGTATTTGACTTTTAGGAATATATCCTACTGATTGCTTTTGAATAACACCATCTTTTACAACAACCAATAATGGAATACTTTCAACTCTGAACGTCATTGAAAGTTCTGGTTGTTCATCAACGTTGATTTTTCCGACTTTTATTTCAGGATATTCCTTAGCAATTTCTGAAACAATCGGTGAAAGCATTGTACATGGACCACACCAGCTTGCCCAGAAGTCAAGAAGTACAGTTCCTTTATAATTACGAACCTCATCATCAAAATTTTCTTTAGTTATAGTAATTTCCATTATTATTCAGCTACTTATTAAGATTAATAGTAGCAACTCCTTTCATAATCTTCATATCAAAAAGTTAATTCTGAAATAAATTTAATGTTCCACGTGAAACTTTATTATATCATTCAAACTCATTATTTTGATTTATAGTAAAGCATACAATGACAAAAACCTTCAAAATCAGGGTCTGCAATTTGTTCACGGAATTCTTTACACATACATTTATTTTCTGGAGTACGTGGAATTCTGCATGGACAATAACCATCTTTTTTTGCAAGTCCTTCTTTTATACGTTTAACTATTTTTTCATCGGGATTAAGAGTGATTTTCATAAATAAACTCCTTATAATAAAAATAGTAGTTTTATTAGTTTATAC
>CAZTUV010000108.1:6607-7190 GCA_964616595.1 uncultured Alistipes sp. | reverse complement strand
AAGCATGGGAAACTTATATTAAACCTAACCGTTGCTTAGTATTAATAAAAGCAATGGTTTTTTATTTTGTGGGAGGTAGTCATGAAAAAAATACATATTAAAACAAGCAGTTCCTATGATGTACTTATTGAACGTGGAAGCATAAAAAAATGCGGTGAATACATTGCTGATGTTACAAAATCAAGGAAAACAGCAATCATTACTGATGACATTGTAGGTGGTCTTTATGCAGATACTGTTATAACTTCTCTTAAAAATAATGGATTTGAATGTTCATTGTTTACTTTTCCAAATGGCGAACAGTCAAAAAATCTTTCGGTATTAGGGAAAATATTCGATTTTCTTTGCGAATCAGGTATTACAAGAAGTGATATTATCATTGCACTTGGGGGAGGAGTTGTTGGAGATATAACAGGATTTGCAGCAGCATGTTATCTGAGGGGAATTGATTTTGTACAGATTCCTACAACATTACTTGCACAAGTTGATTCTTCGGTGGGTGGAAAAACTGCTGTTGATATTGTCGGAGGAAAGAACCTTGTAGGAGCGTTCAAGCAACCTGCTCGCTTGAACGCTCCTACAA
>CAZTUV010000108.1:0-6597 GCA_964616595.1 uncultured Alistipes sp. | reverse complement strand
TGTTATATGTGACAGCGATACGTTGAAAACTCTTACTCCTGAAAATCTTTCTTGCGGAATGGCAGAAGTAATAAAATATGGAATGATACGTGATAATCATTTATTTGAACTGGTTGAAAGTCACAATCTTGAAAATATTGACGATATTATGGACGATATTGTTTATATATGCATTGACATAAAACGTGATATTGTTGAAAATGATGAATTTGACAGGGGAGAAAGAATGATTCTTAACTTTGGTCATACTTTGGGTCATGCAATCGAAGGGTGGCATAATTATACGAATTATACTCATGGTATGGGTGTTTCGGCTGGAATGTGCCTTATTACTGATAAATTTTCTCCTAATCTTTCTGAAAGACTAAAAAAATGTGTTCTTTCATATAATCTTCCAACAGGTACAGAAGCTCCTGTTAGTGAACTTTTGCCATATTGTTCTAAAGATAAAAAACGTGAATATGAAAATATAAGTTATATAATATGCAGGTCTATTGGAAAAGCTGAAATACATAAATCTACTATGAGTGAATTTGAAAAGGCAATGGGTGAATAATTATGGATATAAAAATTACTCCAGCTAAACTTAAAGGTTATATTGATATTCCGTCATCAAAGAGCGTGGCTCATCGTATGTTGATTTGTTCGTCATTGGCAAACGGAATTTCTAATATTGGAAATATAAATTATTCAAAAGATATTGATGCTACTATCAATGCAATGAGAAGTTTGGGAACTGAAATAATTACAAGTGAAAATAGTGCTATAATTAAAGGTATTACTCATTCTCCTGAAAAATCAACTGTTGATTGTAATGAAAGCGGTTCGACGTTAAGGTTTATAATACCAGTGGCAGCGGCTCTTGATGTTGAAACAGAATTTCATGGCAGGGGAAGGCTTCCGCAAAGACCAATAGATATTTATACAAGAGAATTAGGTAAACATGGTATTGTTTTTAATTATAATAATACTATGCCTTTCACTGTTAGTGGCAAACTTACCAGCGGAATTTACGAAATAGAGGGAAACGTTTCATCACAGTTCATCACAGGACTTTTATTTGCATTGCCGTTGCTTGACGGTGACTCTGAAATAGTTATGACTTCTAAACTTGAGTCACGTCCATATGTTGATATAACTATTGATGTATTAAAAAAATTCGGTATTACTGTTGAGGAAAGTAAAAAAGGCTTTTACATAAAGGGTAATCAAATATATAAACCTTATAATGGAAATGTAGAAGGAGATTTTTCACAGGCAGGATTTTTTTATGTGGCAAATTCCCTTGGCTCTTCTGTAACACTGGGCAATCTTAATCAGAACAGCGTTCAGGGTGACAGAAAAATTATTGATATAATAAAACAAACAGAACAAAATGGCTATTTTAATGCTGATTGTTCGGATATTCCGGATTTAGTCCCTATTCTTGCGGTACTTGCATCTTTTGGCAGGAATACTTCAACAATATATAATGCGGAACGTCTTAAAATTAAGGAAAGCAATCGTCTTGAAACAACGGCTGAACTTATAAATAATCTTGGTGGCAATATTACTATAACAAATGACGGTCTTATTATTAAACCTACAAATACTATGCATGGAGGTATAGTAGATAGTTTTGGTGACCATCGTATAACAATGGCAGGTGCAATAATGGCAACGGCACTTCATGAGGAAGTTATTATAAAAGGTGCTGACGCTGTGACAAAATCCTATCCGACGTTTTTTAATGATTATGAAAGTCTGGGAGGAAATGCGAATGTCATCAGTATGGAATAATAAAATATCTATTTCACTTTTTGGTGAGGGACAAAGCCCAGTATTAGGTGTTACTATTAATAATCTTCCATCTGGGGAATATGTGGATATTTCAAAAATAAAAAAGTTTATGAATAGACTTAAAAGTTCAGGTTATTATGAAAATCTTGTTCCGCATATTATATCTGGAATATTTAATTCAAGAACAACAGGAACACCATTATGTGCATTTGTTCAAAATTGTAATTCTTATCCTACTGATTCTGATATTGATAATTTGGCAAGAGCTGGTCATGCAGATTATACAGGAACTGTTCGTTATAGAGGATTCAATGATGTAAGAGATAACGGACATTTTTCGGATAAACTTATAATACCATTAAGTTTTGCCGGAGCGGTCTGTGGGCAGATTCTTGAAAGAAGAGGAATTTATACAGGTGTTCATGTTTCACAATTATATAATATAAAAGATAATCCTTTTAATCCTGTTAAAATTACTCGTGATGATGTCATAAATTTACATAATAAGGATATTCCTGTACTTAACGATTTAAAAGGCTCTATAATGATTAAGGTTATTGAAGATATCAATAATACAGGTGATACACTTGGCGGAATTGTTGAGTGTGCAACTATAAATATTCCCGCTGGTATAGGTTCTCCTGTTTTTAATGGATTGCAGAATACAATATCACAGCTTATTTTCGGATTGCCGTTTGTTACTGGTATAGAGTTCGGGGCAGGCTTTAAGTCCGCTGAAATGACTGGAAGTAATTGGAATGATGATTTCTATGTTGATAATCATGGCCATGTACTTACTGAAACTAATAATCATGGTGGTATACTTGGCGGGATATCTTCTGGAATGCCTGTTATTTTCAGAGTGGCTTTCAGACCTCAGCCTGACTTGCAAAAGATATCTAAAGCAGTTGATTTAAGTGAAATGAATACTAAAAATTATCAGGCAGATTCAAGCTATAATCCATGTGCGGTATTCAGATTTGCACCGGCAGTTGAAGCAATTGCTAATATAGCTATACTAACACATATGTTGGAATATCCAAATTTTTGTTGATATGAATTTCTCTATTACAAATGGTCTATAATAACTGAAATTATTATATCAATAGTCAGGTGCATATAATTTGAAAATTAATACTGTTTCCAGCTATAAATACTTGTTTCCGGCACTTCACCAACTATTATATTTTCTGCAAGCAAAAATTCAGAAGAAGTTTCAGTTTCAAAATTGTATAAGGGAAGGGAAGACTTTATTTCAGCTGTAATGACGGCTGATATGCGATGACAAGTCTGATTGTTTCCTGCTGATGTAAATTCGCTTTTAAGACTGACAGTTGCTTTTCTTGCGGGGCATATACGTAATCTTATATTGAATCCTTTGCCGGCAAGCATATATGAACCCGTAAGAGAACCTATTGGGATTTCAGCATAGTCTTCAGAATTTTCAAGGCGTTTATTTATAGTCAGTGAAAGTTCTGACTGTACTTTATTGATATTTTCCGGAATGGCTTCAATGGCAGTGACCTGTCCTGATTGATTATATTTTATAGTTGCAAAATCATTATACATATAGATATTGTCATAAATATATTTTGATGCTGATTCTTCAATTATAATATCGGTTTTTGCAACTGAAAAGTGTTCTGCCTGCAATGATGCTACCGGACGTACTGCTTTATCAATCCATATTGCAAATATAACAAGTATTGATATCGCTATAAAAATAACAAAAGCTATATATTTATGATTCGGACGTTTCTTTTTTCGTTTCATAAAAATCACTCTCCAATGCGTTTTTTTATAGTATATTCGACTAAGCAAAATCGAGTGACGACCCTATGAATTATAATTACGAAAAGAGGTGGCTATTACGAAAAAAATAACAATTGGAATAACGGCACATGTTGACTCCGGAAAAACAACACTTTCTGAGTCAATATTGTTTAAAACAGGTGAACTGCGTGTTACAGGACGTGTCGACAACGGAGACTCTAATCTTGATACTGACCCGACAGAACGCAACAGAGGTATAACTATATTTTCTCATCAGGCGGATTTTGTAACAGGAAATACTCATGTCTTTATGATAGATACTCCAGGACACGTGGATTTCTCGGCAGAAACAGAAAGAACATTCAGTATACTTGATTATGCCGTCCTTGTTGTAAGTGCAACCGATGGCGTACAACCGCATACTTCAACATTATGGAAACTCCTTCAGAAATATAATATACCTGTATTTATATTCGTTAATAAAATGGACTTGAATATAAATGATAAATTGTCTATTATTAAAAATCTTCAAATGAATCTTTCAGATAATTGTATTGACTTTTCCGGAGAAATCAGTGATATATATGAAAATATTGCTTTTTGCAGCGAATCGCTTATGGAAAAGTATTTAAATGGTGAACTTTCTGATAGTGATATAATTGATGCAATATTAAATAGAAATGTATACCCATGCTATTTTGGTTCGGCACTTAAAATGAATGGTATTGATGGTTTACTGAATATTCTTGACAGATTTACTATTGAAAAGAAAAAAAACGAAAACTTTGGTGCAAAGATTTTTAAAGTAACTTATGATAGCAAAGGTAACAGATTATCACATTTAAAAATCACTGGTGGCCGGCTTAAAATACGTGATGAACTTATTTATATTAATTCAGATGGGGAAAAAGTTACTTCCAAAGTAAATAGTCTGCGTTTTTATTCCGGTGAAAAATATCGTACAGTAGATTTTGCAGAAAGTGGGGAGGTCTGTGCAGTCGCCGGACTCTCCGGAACTTATGCCGGTCAGGGACTTGGAATTGAAAAAGATTCCTGTAAGTCTTTTTTAGAACCTGTAATGACTTATAAGATTAATTTCCAGTCGGAAATAAATTCTGATATAATTAAAAATATGAAAATCCTTGAAGATGAAGACCCACAATTACATATATTATGGAATGAACATGATAAAAGCATTTCTATACAACTTATGGGTTCAATTCAGCTTGAAATACTCACACAAGTAATTTTGCAAAGGTTCGGATATAAAGTGACATTCAGCAATGGCTCTGTAACTTATAAGGAAACTATTGCAAATCAAGTTGAAGGTGTGGGACATTATGAACCTTTAAAACATTATGCTGAAGTACATCTTCTCCTTGAACCACTTGAATCTGGTAAGGGGCTTATATTTGCAACTGATTGCAGTGAGGATATTCTGGACAGAAATTGGCAACGACTTATTTTGACGCATCTTTCAGAAAAACAACATATAGGTGTACTTACAGGTTCGCCGATAACGGATATGAAAATAACAATAGCGTCCGGAAAAGCTCATCTTAAACATACAGAGGGCGGAGATTTCAGACAAGCTACTTATCGTGCTGTCCGTCAGGGCCTAAGGAACGCTGAAAGTATATTACTCGAACCTTATTATAATTATGAACTCGAAATACCTTCTGTTAATACCGGTAGAGCAATTTCTGATTTGCAACGTATGTCTGCTGATTTCTCTCAGCCGGAAACAATGGGCGAGATGACTATTATAAAAGGAATAGCTCCGGTTTCTGAAATAAATAATTATCAATCAGAAGTTATTGCATATACTCATGGAAAAGGTCATTTGATTTGTACTGCCGGAGGTTACAGGAAATGCCATAATTCAGAACAAGTTATATCTGAATTGGCTTATGATTGTGACGGCGACCTTGAAAATACAGCTGATTCGGTTTTCTGTACACATGGAGCAGGATATGTCGTTAAATGGAATGATGTTCCAAAACATATGCATCTTCCGTCATGTCTTGCTGAAGTTTCAGAAGTTAACGAAACTTACAGAGAAAATGCCAGACATTTTGTGCGTGAAGCCGTTTCTGATGATGAACTCAGGGCAATATTTGAAAGAACTTATGGAAAAATAAATCGTGATTCATATAAAGCTTTTAAAAAAGTAAAAAATGTCAGTGTAATTAATGATAAGCCTTTATCATATAATTATAGTGGAAAAGATTATCTTCTTGTTGATGGATATAATATAATCTTTTCATGGGACGAATTGAAAAATATTGCAAAAGATAATCTCGATATGGCACGCTCTGAACTTATTAATATGATGTGCAATTATCAGGGCGTTACAGGATATGAAACGATTGTTGTATTCGATGCTTATAAAGTTAAAGGGAAACATCGTGATATTGAAAAATATTATAATATAAGCATAGTATATACTAAAGAATCTGAAACCGCTGATACATATATTGAAAAAGTTTCTCATGAACTTTCAAAAGAAAATCGTGTAAGAGTAGCGACTTCAGATGGTCTCGAACAGCTTATTATTATGGGCAATGGTGCTATGAGAATTTCTGCAAGGGAATTTCATGAACAATATATTAATGCAGATAAAGCTATAAAAGAATTTATATCAGAAATGAAGTGATTCGCTAAAATTCGACCTGTTATGATATAAAAACTTAATATAACAATGTATCATTCTACTGATTATGATAAATTTCACTATATGGAAGTGATATAATATTATCTATATCCTATAAAATCAAAGGGTGATACATTTGAAAAATACAAAGAAATTACATGAAAATAATTCTGTCTTAAAATTATGTAGCTTTATTTCTGCATTAGGAGCAGGGTTTATATTGTCTGAAACTGATATGGCTGGAGTAGCATCATTTGCAGATATTTCGATAGCAGGGGCATTAAGCTTGCCAATGTCAACAATGGTATTTGCCGGTAGTTTTGTTCATTGCCTGATTGCTCATACGGTGGGAAAAAATATTGTAAAAATTATTGCTATGATTATTATAATAA
>CAZTUV010000107.1:0-7222 GCA_964616595.1 uncultured Alistipes sp. | reverse complement strand
TACTATTTTCTTCTACCCATTCTGCTTTTCTATTTACGGCTCTAGCCTTCAATTGTCCATCCATCTGAATTGGACAAGCATAACCGCCTGCACCTACATTATCCACCTTAGAATTTGGTGCACCAACACGAAGAATACAGGAAAGAATATAAACCTCTCCTTCAAAAAAGAATGACACTACACGGATTGTATTTAAAGATGAAGGATTAAGTCTGGCAATATCAAGATGTTGTTTCACCGTTGCCTGCATAATGAAATTAGCTCCCATATCTCTAAAAGATTTTTCAATCTCCACTTTGCTAATCGAATCAGAAGAAAAAAATTTGATAAGACGTCCTTCTCCACTGTCAATAGATGGCTTAATCAGGCACTCGTCATTAAAGTCAAGTGCCAAAGAAACTGCCTCATCAAAAGTGATTGGTTGCATTGTGGAGTTATAGTAAACACTTGCTATATTCTTGCAGATCGTTTCAGGTCTCTTAATGTCAGGAAACCAAATGTCATGGTAACATTTGTCCTCTCCAAATCGGCGAAACTGGGAATTACTGAAATATGGAATCATCTCTCCATAATAAAGATCATCTGGAATATACCTAGGATCAACTTTCTGATCTGCATCACAAAAAATCTGATACCAATATTTTGCGGGTTTATACCCATATTTCTCCCAATAAGGCAATATAATCTCTTTGTACTCTTTATCACAGTTGAAACCACCATTCATTCTTTTCAAACGAACTTTTGCTTTTTTTCGATAACTGTATTTACGATAAATTGATTCTATTTTTAGATCGAGGTCATCCCACTTCTTTCTAAAACCGCTTCTCATGTCTGTTGCCCTTTCTTTATTTTCATTTCATTATATTTCAACATATAAATTTCCTCATCATATTCAACTATCTGTTTTTTGTTTATCACATGATTCAGATTGTTCAATATCAATTTCATACTGTCTACACCACATTCATAAGCATGTGGATACCCACCACCGAAACGAGGATTCACTTCAGAAATATAATACTCACCATTAATATCAAAAATATCAATATCGATTTGTCCCTTATATCCTACATCCTTAACAAATTTCTCAATTAAATCAAACAATTTTCCATCTTTAAATGATACAGCCTTATCAGTTTCTCCAGCTCTCATTTTAAGTTTTTTCTTTGTAAATATTGAAATGACCTCACCTGAAATCATATCAATATATACATCAGCACCTATTTCTTGACCATCAAGAAATTCCTGAATCATCAATCCGTTATCATGCGCAAAGAGAAGTTCCACTGTTTCTTTATCATAAACCTTAGAAATTGCAATACTTGCACTTCCTCTTGCAGGCTTTACAAATACTGGATAAGTAATAATTCCAGTATCAATGTCTGCATAGAACTTTTCTTTATCCATATAAGACTTAGCGCATTTGTAGTTATGTAACTCAAGCCATTCAAACATCTGCATCTTATCAAGAGACATTTCACAAAGTTCATGAGAAGACCCAATTACAATTGTTCCGAGTTCAGCAAACCTTTTTTCGTTCTCAGCAAGCAGTGAAAGTTCAGGATCAATTAATGATAATACACCTGTAATGCTTTCTTTTTTACAAATATCAAGAATAACATCAAGATATCCTTCATCTGTTATCCTTGGAACAATATAATACTTGTCTGCCTCATAAATTGCAGGAGCAAGTGTACTCATATCTGTAGCAACAACGTTACCATTACCTGCAAGAGTTTTTTTGAAATACTGAACAATTTTACTTCGTGTTCCTGCGCTTAAAATCAATATATTCATAGATATCTCCCTAATTATATATTCGACAAATCATCAAAGAATAAAGGTGTCCCACCAGTATGAATAAACAGAATATCCTTTCCTTTTATTCCCATTTCTTTAATGTATTGTTTCATACCGTAATAAGCCTTAGCAACATATGTAGAGTCCATGGGAATGCCATGTTCAATCATCATTTTAATTATAGTATTAGTTATTTCAGGATTATTCTTTCCATATCCCTCATCAGTATAATCATCCACAAAAACTGTGTTTTCTTCTATACACTGGTCGACATATGTAATAGACTTAGCATCTAGGTATTCCTTTATACTTTCTATTACAACATTTCTTCCACCAGGATTCTTTCGTGCAATACTTATACCAACTATGTTGTGGTTTTTATTATTTATCATTTTTCCGCATACAAGTCCAGCATGCGTAGTTCCTGTTCCAGAAGCAAAAAAAATGTAATCAAAATCAATATTATTAGATTTTTCATAATCTAAAATCTCACCATAACAATCTATATAAGCCTGTGTTCCCAAATTTCCATGTCCACCGCCTGGAATAAAATATGGGGTATGACCTTGCTTTTTTAAATTGTCAAGTACTTTATCGATTGTTTTACTAACCTCTGAAACAGGACAAATTGTAAATTTGGCTCCGAACATCTCCATCAACTTACTATTTGATGTCGGATGAGATGCTTCCTCCGGAGAAATAATATAGCAAGACAAATTTCTTGATGCAGATAAGTTTGAAATTATGCGACAGTGGTTTGAACTACTTGAACCATACGTAACAACACAGTCATAATTGCCATTATCTATTTCACCAAAGAAATATTCAGCTTTTCTTGCTTTGTTTCCACCAAATGAGAATGGAATCATATCCTCTCTTTTAATAAAGATACTATTATTACTGTCGAAAACTTTTCTTATAGGCGTTGGTTGATTTCTCTTATATTTAAGCAGAAAATCGGAATTGGTTATTCCATAAGCAATTCGATCAGCTAATTTTCCATGACTCATTATATCGTCACGAATACAACCTTCCTTTATAAACCCAATTTTTTCAAAGAGTTTTTGAGCTGGTATGTTTTCTGTTTCGGTATATAAGTACACTCTATTTAATCCAAGTATATTAAATGCGTATTTCAAAAGTAGAATACTCGCTTTTGTGGAAACACCCTTTCCTTTAAGTGATGTTTCACCCATAGCAATATAATACTCTGCTTTGAGATTCTTTGTGTCAATTGAAAGAAGACCAATTGTTCCGCAAGGCACACCATCAGCTTCAATTATTGCATCAAATCTGTCTTTTCTTCCTTCATTTGCATCAAACCATCTTTCAGTTTTCTCAATCTCAAGAGGCAAATCATAATGAAGAAACTGGTTATTTTCAGGATTATTTATCCATTCAACTTTTTTAGGAATATCTTCTCTTTCAAATTTTCTAATTGTTACTCGCATTCTCTACTTTCCTTCTTGTATCATCAAAACGACCAACCTTTATCTGACTTCCAATCTGAATATCAGATCGTTTTAATACTTTAATAACTGTCATTAAAATGACCTTCACATCGAATATAAATGAAATATTATCTATATATTCCAAATCATACTGAAAGCGCTGTTCCCAACTATCAATAGCATTTCTACCATTTATCTGTGCCCAACCTGTCAATCCTGGTCTAATATCATGCCTGTGATGTTCTTTTTCTGTATAATAAGGAAGGTATTCAACCAATAGCGGTCTCGGACCAATAATACTCATATCCCCCACAAGAATATTCACAAGTTCTGGCAATTCATCAAGGCTTGTACTCCTCAGAATCCTACCATACTTATTCAGTCTGACATCATCTGGGAGCAAGTTGCCGTTTTTATCCTTACGATTATCCATCGTTCTGAATTTGATCAGTTTGAAGATCTTCTCGTCTTTACCAGGTCTTTGCTGCGTAAAGAATGGATTACCACCCATAAAAACAGTTCCAAGGAGAATCAATACCAGCAGTAATGGTGACAGCACGATCAACGCACAAAGACTCAGAACAAAGTCCAGCATTCTCTTTATGTATTTTGCGTACATCAGTCAAAACAACTCCTGATTATCTGAATAATTATGTCCTGTTCCTCCGCTGTCATTTTATTATCCGACGGCAGACACAGACCTCTTTCAAAAATATCTGCTCCGACATCTTCCAGATCACCTGCGATATAGGCATTCGTCTGACCTCTGCCATTGCCATTCACAGTCACAAACGGATTCATTCTGTAAATAGGCTGCATATGCATCGGCTTCCAAATTGGTCTGCCCTCTGCGTTATATTTTGAAAGTGTTTCAAGAATTTCAGTTGGACAACTTTTTCCACTCTCAGAAATATAAAGTGAATTTTGTTCGCCTCTAACCTGCTTGCACATTGCATCTTTATCGATTATCATACAACTAAGCCAGAAGTTTGGTTCGCTGTTTTTTTCATCATAAGGATTCATCTGCACCGGAAGACCTTTGAATCCCTCTTTATATCGCATATAGATTGCCTTTTTCTGTGCGATATGTTCTTCCAGATACGGCATCTGTCCACGAACCACACCTGCAATAATATTTGACATTCTGTAGTTATAGCCAACTTCTTCATGCTGATACCAAGGAGCTGCTTCACGGCTCTGCGTTGACCACTTTCTCACCTTATCAGCATCTGCTTTATTATCTGTCAGGAACATACCGCCTGATGAACCTGTGATGATTTTATTTCCGTTAAAGCTGATGATATTGCCAATTCCGAAAGTACCTGTCTGTTTGCCCTTATAGGTAGCACCAAAGGATTCCGCAGCATCTTCCACAAGAATTGCGTTATGCTTTTCACAAACTGCCATAATTTCATCAAGCTTGGCAGGCGTTCCATAGAGATGAACAAGAACGACCAATTTTACATCAGGATAAATTTCAAATGCTTTTTCCAGTGCAACAGGGTCCATATTCCATGTGTCACGTTCAGTATCAATGAAAACAGCCTCGCCGTCCTCATAAGCAACAGGATTAACTGTTGCATCGAATGTCATATCAGAGCAGAAAACTTTATGTCCCTGAAGTGTTCCAGCATTAGGTTTTGCCTGCCCATAGAATTTCTCGCCTGCAAGCTTAATTGCAAGATGTAAAGCACCTGTACCACATGAAAGAGCAACGGCATACTTACAACCAATCTTTTCTGCAACTATTTTTTCAACCTCATTGACATTTTCACCAGCTGTTGTAATCCAGTTTTTCTCAAATGCATCATTTACCCATTTCTGTTCATCACCATGCATAGTCGGTGACGAAAGCCAAATTTTCTTTTTAAATGGTTCCATTATATCAATCCTTATTTATAAATTTGCCTTATAGTTCATTAATCAGATAAAGTATTTCAAACTGCTGTTTTAAACAAGATTTTCCTGTTAAACTCTTCTGGTGTTACAAAAGTTGGCACCATATCATGTAAAGCCATAACAGCAACTTCTTCATTATTTTGTTCAGCTGCTTCACGCAATTCATTAAGTTTCTTCAAGAATTGTTCTGAATTTATTTCAATTTGTTTACCAATAAAGATTAATTGATTAGAAGTTTTTTGCAATCCTTCCTCATTCATCAATAGTTCTTCTTTAATTTTTTCACCTGGTCTGAGACCTGTAAAAACTATATCCACATCTTTATATGGTTGCTTTCCATACATACGGATAAGATTTTCAGCTAAAGTCACAATACGAACTGGCTTACCCATATCAAGTACAAAAATCTCCCCGCCATTTGCAATTGCAGCGGCCTCCATAACCAAGCTTACTGCTTCTGGAATTGTCATAAAATAACGGATTATATCCGGATGTGTTACAGTTACTGGTTTGCCCTGTTCAATCTGGCGTTTAAATATCGGAATAACAGAGCCATTAGAACCAAGCACATTGCCAAATCGTGTTGTAACGAATTCTGTTTTACCGTCATTTGTTTGCGACAGATACTGAATAATCATTTCGCAGCATCTCTTTGAAGCACCCATAACATTAGTAGGATTAACTGCCTTATCAGTAGAAATCATAATAAATTTTTCAACATTATAGAATTGTGCTAAAGTAGCCGTATTAAATGTACCGATTACATTATTTTTAATTGCCTCCATCGGAGAGACTTCCATCAAAGGCACGTGCTTATGTGCTGCTGCATGGAATACGATATCAGGGTGATACTTTCTGAAAATCTGATTCATACGAAAATAATCTCTGACTGACGCAATTAATGTAACAAGATTCAAATCATCTCCATATTCCATTTTCAGTTCTTGCTGAATATCATAAGCATTATTTTCATAAATATCCACAATAATAACTTGTTCCGGTTCATATTTAGCGATTTGGCGTACCAGTTCAGAACCTATACTACCTCCGCCACCAGTTACCATACAAACTTTTCCACGAATAAAGTTTTTAATCTCTGTATTGTCGAATTTAATTGAATCTCTTCCAAGTAAATCTTCAATCTTAATATCATGAATCTGATTCAACAATGCTGGGCTATTATTTGTATCATCAAAAATCAAATCACTAATAAATGGAATCACTTTTATTGGTATACTTGTTTTAGAACAAACAGATAAAATACGTTGACGTTCTTCTTCAAGACAGGAGGGAATGGCAAATATAATCTGTTCAATTTTCATTTCATTTATGTATTTTTGAATTTCTCTTGTTGTGCCAACAACTGGAACATCACACAATTTTGTTCCGATTTTACTGGTATCATCATCTATAATGCAAACTGGAATATAAGGAACTTCTGTCTGATTTGAACGTTCTCCTGAATTAAAGATTTCTTCCAGTAACATTTTACTTGCACGTCCGCCACCAACAATCATAGTCAGCTTTTTACTTGCCTCATTACGGCCACAATTAATCAATTCTATAAAAGTTTGCTTAAATATAAATCGGAACAGACAAACTCCAATAATTGAAATCGCACCATGCATTACTGCATACAGGATAGGTAAATGCCCACGAATAACAAAGACAAAAATACTTGTGGAAAGAATACCCATTCCAATGCCATAAACACAAGACCAATAATCTTTTATATTAAAATAACGCCACATTTTACTGTAAGCACCAAAAACAAATTGAGAAACGATACAACAGAATACGCTTATCGTAAAAGAAATTACCATATCATGCTGTGAAATACCACAATCAAATATTGTCATAACAAAATTAGAAATAAGTGCAGCGATTGCAACAATAAAACCATCTGCGACTGCAAGCACAACCTTACGAAATGCAAATTTCTGTATCAAATCTTCCATATAACTCCCCCGTACCCCATTCAAAATTTCATTGTAAATATTATAATATAAAATATTAAAAAATGCAATAGAAATATGACGTAATTATTAAGTTAAAATAAATTTCATTTAAAT
>CAZTUV010000106.1:6580-7306 GCA_964616595.1 uncultured Alistipes sp. | reverse complement strand
ATATTTAATGGAACAGATATTTATAATAATATTGATGTTAATATTTTAAGGAAAAGAATAGGCATGGTTTTTCAAAAACCCAATCCGTTTCCTATGAGTATTTATGACAATATTGCATACGGGCCACGTATACATGGAATTAAATCAAAAGTTCGTCTTGATGAAATTGTTGAACATTCGTTGAAACAGGCAGCAATATGGAACGAATGTAAAGACAGACTTAAAAAAAGTGCGGTTTCAATGAGTGGGGGACAACAGCAACGTCTTTGTATAGCCAGAGCACTTGCTGTTGAACCTGAAATTATTTTAATGGACGAGCCGACTTCCGCACTTGACCCTATTTCCACATCAAAAATAGAGGATTTATGCATGGGACTTAAAGAAAAATATACTATAATTACTGTTACACATAATATGCAACAAGCAGTTCGGATTGCGGATAAGACAGCGTTTTTCTTAAATGGTGAGATTGTTGAATTTGATGATACTGAAAAAATGTTCTCTGCACCAGAAGATAAACGTACAGAAGATTATATAACAGGGAGATTTGGATAATGAGAAATAAATTCGATGAACAATTAAATAACCTGAATAATGAACTTATTTTAATGGGGGCTTTGTGTGAAGAGGTTATTTCTTCTGTTGCAAAATTACTTCTTGATAACGACAAAACTATGAAAACAACTGTATTTGAAATAGACAGGCAGATAGACCAAAAAGAAAGAG
>CAZTUV010000106.1:0-6570 GCA_964616595.1 uncultured Alistipes sp. | reverse complement strand
GAAATATTTGTATTAAGCTTTTAATGCAACAACAACCTGTTGCAAGAGATTTAAGAACAATATCATCTGCATTAAAAATGATTTCGGACTTGGAAAGAATTGGAGACCAGGCATCTGATATTGCAGAAATCGCAGAATATGTAAGTTCTGATGGAATAGAAAGTGAAACTCATATTGCAGATATGGCAATAGCAACTATAAATATGGTGACAGACAGTGTGGATTCCTTTGTAAAAAAAGATGTTTCACTTGCAAAAATGGTGATTTCTCATGATGATATTGTTGATGCACTCTTTGTTAAGGTGAAAAGTGAATTGATTGACTCTATACAGAATAAAAAAAATAATGCCGAGGCACTTATAGACCTTTTAATGATTGCCAAATATTTGGAACGAATTGGTGACCATGCGGAAAATATTGCTGAATGGGTCATTTATTCATTGACTGGAAAGCATGTAAAAGATAGTTGAAATTCTATGTATTTTATGATAAAATATTTATGAATTTTGCGGAGGTGGTAAAAGTGATTTATTTGGTTGAAGATGACGATAATATAAGAAAACTTGTATGTTATGCACTTGAAAAAGATGGATATGAAACAAAAGGTTTTTCTAATCCCAGTGAATTCTGGAACGAAATTTGTAATAAAATACCACAACTTATTTTGCTTGATATAATGCTTCCTGAAGAAGACGGACTTTCTGTTCTTAAAAAATTGCAAGCCAATAATAGTACCAAAAATGTTCCTGTTATTATGCTGACCGCTAAAGGCAGCGAGTTCGATAAAGTAACAGGACTTGATATGGGGGCAGATGATTATATCACAAAACCTTTTGGAATAACGGAACTTATATCACGTATTCATGCGGTTTTAAGGCGATACGAAAAAAATAAAACACCATCATATAATATAGGAGATTTATATGTGAATCCAGAAAAACATATAATAAAAGTTTGTGATGAGGAAATCAATCTGTCGTTTAAAGAATATGGACTTTTACTTACTCTTTTAGAGGCAAACGGAAACGTTGTGTCAAGAGAAAATTTACTCGTGAGTGTATGGGGAGAGTTTTACGAAGAGTCAAGAACTCTTGATGTTCATATTAGAAAACTGCGTGTGAAATTAAAGTCTGCCGGCGATTTGATTAAAACTGTAAAGAATATCGGATACAAACTTGCAGGAGAAAATTATGAGCAATAAAATATTTAAATCTGTTTTTTTTACTTCAATGTTTGTTTTGACAATAAGTTTTCTGATGATTTGTAGCGTACTTTTCAATTACTTTGAAATGCAGATATTTTCAGAACTCGAAAGCGAGGCACAATATATATCTTATGGTATAAAAGACGGTGCTGAGGAATTCTTGAAAAACTCTGAAAAAGAAAATAAAAGAATTACAATAGTATCTCCTGACGGAACTGTTCTGGCAGATACAAAGGCAGATGCAGAGATTCTTGAAAATCATTCTGACAGAAAAGAAATAAAAGATGCATTAAAAAACGGCACGGGAAAAAGTGAACGCTATTCTGATACTTTGCTTGAAAAAACTTTGTACTATGCAAAAAGGCTTGATGATGGGAATATACTTCGAGTTTCAACTACACAGAATTCTGTTGTTGTAATTTTAATAGAGCTGTTGCAACCAATTATTTTTATTATTGCAGTTGCACTTGGAATATCATTCTTCTTATCGTATAGAGTTTCAAATTCAATCATAAAACCTATAAATTCAATTGATTTAAATAATCCTGAGAATGTTGATACTTATGAAGAACTTGCACCATTTTTGAAAAAGATGACTTTGCAGAAAAAAACAATAGCAAAACAAATTCAGGAGGCTGAAAAAAGTCAGGAAGAGTTTCGTCTGATATGTGAAAATATGAATGAAGGATTTTTAGTAGTTGATAAAGACGAAAAAGTTTTATCATATAATAGTTCAGCATTACACTTGCTTGGAATTGAAGATGTTACAAATGATAGTGTACTTACGTTTAATCGTACAAAAAATTTCAGGGAAGTCACTAAAAAAGCTCTTAATGGAAACAGAGCAGAAAGTACTATACAATTACATGAAAAGACATATAATTTAATTGCTAATCCAGTAAATATAAATCAAAAAACAATTGGTGCAGTTGTAATAATAATCGATATAACTGAAAGTGCAGAAAGAGAACGTCTCAGACATGAATTTACATCGAATGTTTCGCATGAATTAAAAACCCCCTTGACTTCTATTTCAGGATTTGCTGAAGTAATGAAGTCAGGGGGTATGACAGATGAAACTGTTATTGATTTTTCTGTTTCAATTTATGATGAAGCACAAAGATTAATTACACTTGTAAGTGATATTATTAAGATATCGGAATTTGATGAGGGGAAAATTTTATTTGATAATGAAAAAGCAGATTTATATATTTTATCGGAAAACGTTATACAAAGATTGCAATCAGTCGCTGAAAAACAAAATATTACAATTAATTTAATTGGTGATTCAACTTATGTTATTGGTGCAAAGAAAATTCTTGATGAAATGATATATAATCTTTGTGACAATGCAATAAAATACAATAAGTGCAATGGAACTGTTGATATTATTATAACTTCATCAATCGACAATATAAAGCTTACTGTTCGTGATACTGGAATAGGTATTCCCGAAAATGAACAATCGAGAGTTTTTGAAAGATTTTATAGAGTAGATAAAAGTCGTTCAAAGTTTTTAGGCGGAACGGGACTCGGACTCGCAATTGTAAAACATGGTGCGATTTATCACAATGCAAAAATTATACTTAAAAGCACTGAAGGCAAAGGTACAAGTATTACACTTGTATTTGAAAGATGTATTAAAGACGTTCTTTAAAGTCCTGATAACTGAATTCACGAAGTGTTTTTAAAGAACAATCTGTTTGATAAAGAAGTATAGATGGTAATGCCATGCCATTGAAAGTATTATTTTTAACCATAGAATATATAGCCATATCTTCAAAAATAAGTTTATCGCCTATTTTAAGTGGTTTATCAAATGAATATTCTCCTATCATATCACCGCTTAAACAGGTTTGAGAACCCAGTCTGTATGAATATTTTTTTTCGTTCAACAATCCGGAATTACGTAATGGCGGACGATATGGCATTTCAAGAACATCTGGCATATGACATGAAGCTGAACAATCAAGAATTGCTATTGGCATATCGTTATTAATGATATCCAAAACTTCTGTTACAAGGTATCCGGCGTTTAAAGCGATTGCTTCACCTGGTTCAAGGTATACTTCAAGATTATATTTTTCTTGCATATATTTAATACAATGTTCAAGTCGTGGAATATCATAATTTTCACGGGTTATATGATGACCACCACCTAAATTTATCCACTGCATATTTTTCAGAACATCACCAAAATTCTTTTCAACAGCATAAAGAGTTTTTTCCAGGTCATCTGAATTCTGTTCACACAATGTATGAAAATGCAATCCTGTAACCCCTTGTAAATTATTTCTGTCAAAATTTCTGTTTGTAATACCAAGGCGTGATTTTGGTGAACAGGGGTCATAAATTTCATGACCTTCTTGTGTGGAACATTCAGGATTTATACGCAGACCTATTTTTTTACCTGCTTTAAGTACTTTATTACGATATTTGTCTAACTGTCCGAAAGAATTAAATATAATATCATCACAATATGAAATTATTTCGTCAATTTCACTTTCACGGTATCCTGCCGAAAAAACATGGTTTTCCTTGTGCATTTCTTCAAATCCCAGCTTTGCCTCAAAAAGACCACTGCAAGCAGTTCCGGCAAGATATTTGCCTATCAAGGGATAAAGGTGATAACAGGAGAAAGCTTTTTGTGCAAGAAGTATTTTACAGCCTGTTCTGTCTTGCACACCTTTGAGAATTTCAAGATTATTTATAATTTTTCTCTCATCGATTATATAACAGGGTGTTTTGACATTTTCAAACATATTTACCTCAACAAAAGATACTTTTCTTTTTTCCTTTTTCGTTTTTAGGATATGAACGTACTCTTATAATTTGTTCTGTATTTACAATGCTTTCGCTGTCCTTTTCGTCAATGCGTATAAAACCGTCACCTATTTCTAGGATTCTTGCAACAAGCATACCACCAGAAATATATATAACACATTCTTCCTTTTCGTCAACAAAACGCTGTAATGCGTCCTCAAATTTCATAAAAAACCTCCTTGACAGTATTTCAGATACTGCATATTTTTGTATTCATAATCCGGATTTTTCCGATAGAATATTTTTTCTCCGAAATCGGATTTATCACAGTTTATCATATTGTATGTATGAAGTCCATAATACCATATTCCTGTATCGTGTTCAACTATTCTTTCATTGAAGATAATTCTGCCATATTCATTTTTATGCAGTCTGAAAGCAGTTTCATAAATCCTGTCAGTATAACTGAAAGGGGAATATTTATCCATATATGATTCATTATGCCCATGCTGAACAAAGTTTTCATTACAGAACATCATTCTATATACATTATCTTCTTTTAATATACGTATATTTGCTATAAGATGATGATAATTCCAAAAAGTATCACGTTTTCCTGTTGTGAAAATTTCATCACCGAATTTTCTGAATTTTTCTGCATAAAGTTTTAATCCGTCGGTTTCCTGCCAATATCCAAGGGATTGCAAAAGCACTTCACAATCAAACATTTTACTATAATTTATTTCGTTTGGATAGAAGTCCCTTGGTTTTGGATTTATTTTAGCAAATTTAAGTGAATTTCTTGCATTTGCATAATTGGAATATCGTACATCTTTATAATAATATACTGAAATACGTTGTACAAAAAGCATATCAGTCAACAAGGACAGGATTGAAATCTTCTTCCCAAGGAAGTCCCCATTTATTGAGTTCAGTCATGAACGGGTCTGGGTCGAATTCTTCAATATTATAAACGCCGGCTTTATTCCACTTTCCTGTTAAAATCATCATAGCACCAATCATAGCAGGAACGCCCGTTGTATATGAAATAGCTTGTGAACCTACTTCTTTATAGCATTCCTGATGGTCACAGATATTATAAAGATAATAAGTTTTGTCTTTGCCGTCCTTTTTACCTCTGAATATACAACCTATGTTAGTTTTTCCCACGGTTCTTGGGCCAAGTGATGCAGGGTCAGGAAGTACAGCTTTAAGGAACTGAAGTGGTACTATTTCTCTGCCTTCATACATAATAGGTTCAATGGAAGTCATTCCTACATTTTCAAGACATCTGAGATGTGTCAGATAACTTTGTCCGAATGTCATAAAGAAACGTATTCTTTTAATTCCCTTGATATTAAGTGCAAGAGATTCAAGTTCTTCATGATGAAGAAGATACATATCTTTTTCACCCACACCTTTAAAGTTGTATACACGTTTAATTTCCATAGGTTCAGTTTCAACCCATTTACCATTTTCAATGTAACTACCTTTTGCAGATACTTCACGGATATTAATTTCAGGATTGAAATTGGTTGCAAATGGATAACCATGGTCACCACCATTGCAATCAAGAATATCAATATAATTGATTTCGTCAAACTGGTGTTTCATAGCGTATGCAGAAAATACACCAGTCACTCCGGGGTCAAAACCGCTTCCGAGAAGTGCAGTAATTCCTGCCTTTTCAAATCTTTCACGATATGCCCACTGCCATTTATATTCAAATTTTGCAGTATCTAAAGGTTCATAATTTGCGGTATCAACGTAATGAGTTTTTGTAGCAAGGCAGGCGTCCATAATTGTCAAATCCTGATAGGGGAGTGCAAGGTTAAGAACAACATCTGGTTTATATGAATTGATAAGTGTAATAAGTTCGTCAACATTGTCAGCATTAACCTGAGCGGTTTCAATAACTGTTTTTGTTGTAGGCTGAAGTTTTTCTTTAAGAGCGTCGCATTTGGATTTTGTACGGCTTGCAATCATAATCCCCTCAAAAACTTCACTGTTCTGACAGCACTTGTGAATTGCTACGGAAGCTACTCCTCCACAACCTATAATCATACATTTTTTCATTTTTTTAAATACTCCTTTACTAAATAATTTAATAACAATTTATATTTATGACATGGCAAGCAGAATTTCCCTTATAATCTTGCAAGCAACAGCCGTTGAAACTCCCGACTGGTCATAAGGCGGACTGAGTTCATTAACATCACAAGCAACTATATTTAATTCATTGCAAACCATTGTTAAAGCCTTTCGGAGTTCGTCAAAAGTAACTCCCCCAGCCTCCGGCGTACCTGTTCCGGCAAATACAGACGGGTCAAGAACGTCCAAATCCAAGGTGAGATAAACATTTTTTCCTTTAAGAGTATTAACGATTTCTTCAAGGGTATCAAGATTGAACTTATTCATATAAGTGTGATTTTCTGCAAATCTGAATTCCTCTCTGTCACCGCTCCTTATGCCAAACTGGAATATATGACCATCACCGACTATTTCGTGACATCTTCTTAAAACGCAAGCATGTGAAAGCTTTTGTCCCAAATAGTCATCTCTTAAATCGGCATGTGCATCAAAGTGTATAATATATATATTAT
>CAZTUV010000105.1:0-7340 GCA_964616595.1 uncultured Alistipes sp. | reverse complement strand
ATCTGAACGAATAGGTTCTATTTATCCAACAAATAAAAAAGTAAACTGTAAAAAAATAATTGAATATGAAGAAAAGAAAAATAATATTCAATATGAAAATCTACAAAAAAAAGCTATGGAACTGGCACTGACAGAAAAAGCTATGATACTTACCGGTGGCCCTGGCACTGGAAAAACTACTACTCTTAATGCTATAATCTCAATTTTGGAAAGAAAAAAACTAAAAGTATTTCTTACAGCTCCAACCGGACGTGCAAGTAAACGATTGTCAGAAGTTACCGGACATGAGGCAAAAACTATTCACCGTCTGCTTGAAATGAAATACAGCGAAAATAATAAACGTGAATTTAATTACAATGAATCTAATCAACTTAATTGCGATGCTATCATTATAGATGAATTTTCCATGGTAGACGTTCTTTTATTTGAATCGTTATTGCGTGCAATAAAACCTTCATGCAAAATTATTATAACTGGCGACAGTAATCAGCTTCCTTCCGTAGGTGCAGGAAATATTCTGGCAGACTTGATTGCGATACAAGCATTGCCTATAATAAAACTGGAATCAATATTTCGTCAGGCACAACAAAGTTTAATAATCACTAATGCTCATAAGATAGTCTCCGGCGAATTGCCTGACCTTAATAAAAAAGATAATGACTTTTTCTTCTTCTTGCGTTCAAATCCTGAATTGGCATCACAATTAATAGTTTCACTTGCAAAAGAACGTTTACCTAAAACTTATGGCTACTCCCCTTTCGATGATATACAGATAATAGCTCCGTCACGCAAGGGAACTTTGGGAACTAATGAACTTAATAAAGTTTTACAAAATGCAATCAACCCTCCGGATTCTCTTAAAAGTGAAGTTAATACTATAAACGGAATATTCCGATTGGGCGATAAAGTTATGCAGAATTGCAATAACTATCAAATTGAATGGGAAAAAAATGACGAAAAAGGCTTGGGAATATTCAACGGCGATATAGGGAAAATTATCAATATATCAAAAGAAAAAATACTTATCGACTTTGAAGGTAAAATAACCAAATATACCCTTGAACAACTTAATCAGATTGAACTTGCATATGCTATAACAGTTCATAAAAGTCAGGGTTGTGAATTTGAAACTGTAATTCTTCCGATTCAAAGCGGATTTTACAAACTTAATCATAGAAATCTGCTTTATACGGCTGTTACACGTGCAAAAAAATTACTGATACTTATCGGAAAACAACAATCAGTAATCGAAATGATTAATAACGTTCATAATACGGAAAGATTTACGCTTTTAAAAAATATGATTTCAGAAGAAAGGAATAATACAAATAATGTCAAATAATGATATCGGCATAGATTTAGGAACTTCAAATATCGTTATAACAATGGGCAACAAGGGAGTAGTTCTGAGTGAACCATCAGTTATAGCATACAATACAAGAAATGAAAAAGTTCTTGCAGTCGGCAAAGAGGCTTACGAGATGATAGGCAGAAACCCTGATTACATATGTGTATCCCGTCCGGTCAGTGAAGGAGTAATTTCTGATGATGATTTAGCTAAAAGTATGATTCGTGAATTTATATTGAAAATTTCCGGACATCAGTTGCTTAAACCACGTATCATTATATGCGTGCCTGCATTTGTTACAGATATAGAAAGCCATGCAATAGTTGATTCAGCACGGTTTGCAGGTGCAAGACAGGTATATTTGATACAAGAACCCGTTGCAGCAATGCTTGGTGCAGAAGTAGATATCGCTAAAGCAAAAGGTCACATGATTGTCGATATAGGCGGTGGAACAACTGATATAGCTATCGTTTCAATGAATGGCGTAGTAACTTCACATACCATAAAAGTTGCCGGAAACGCTATTGACCGTTCCATAATAAAATATATGCAAAGTAAATATAAACTTCTCATAGGAGAACGCACTGCTGAAAAGGTAAAAATAGGTTTATGCAATCTTTATGACCCGAGTGATGACATAACATTTATTGTCAAAGGCAGAAGTTTACTTAAAGGTCTGCCCTCTCAGGTCTTGTTAAGTGAAACTGAACTATTTAAAGCAGTTGAAGATGATACTTTTGCTATAATGGAAGCTATACGAAAAGTTCTTGAAGAATCTCCTCCGGAACTTGTTGGTGATATATACGACAATGGTTTGTTGCTGACAGGAGGAGGTGCATTATTAGGAGGACTTGCACATCTTATAAACCGTACACTCGGTATAAAATGTAATGTAGCTAAAGACGCAGTAAATTGTGTTGCTAAAGGTACAGGACTTGCATTCGGTAAAATGAAAACCTTGCTTGACGGCTTTGAAACAGCAACCTTACACAAATATTAATAAAAAGATACTCTGAAAAAACTAATTTCAAGATTTTTCAGAGTATTTTTTATTAAAGATTTTCTATTTTATCAATAGCGTTTTCAAGCCAGTCGCCTTGGAAATCTTCTATATTGCCATTATCACAAAGTTTTGCAAGGTCTGTACATATTGGCAATCTTGCAAGTACAGGAATACCATACTGTTCAGCGATTTCATCAAGATGACTGTCACCGAATATATTTATTTTCTTTCCACAATCAGGACATTCATAATAACTCATGTTTTCGATTATTCCTATAATTGGAATATTCATTATTTTAGCCATTTTTACAGCTTTTCCAACAATCATAGATACAAGTTCCTGAGGAGATGTTACAATAACGATTCCGTCAACAGGGAGTGACTGAAATACTGTTAATGGCACATCACCTGTTCCTGGTGGCATATCGACAAAAAGATACTGATTATCTTTCCAGATAACGTCAGTCCAGAACTGCTTTACAACTCCGGCAATAACAGGACCTCTCCATACAACAGGGTCGGATTCGTTTTCGAGGAGAAGATTTATTGACATAACATCAATGCCGTTTTTGCTTTTTGATGGCAAAATACCTTCTTCACAAGCTTCAGCCTTGCCATGTATACCAAAAGCTTTAGGTACTGACGGGCCTGTTATATCAGCATCAAGAATACCAACGCTTTTATTACGTCTCTTCATATTTACGGCAAGAAGCGATGAAACCATAGTTTTTCCGACACCGCCTTTACCGCTTACGATACCTATAACCTTTCCTATATTGCTGAGTGCATTGGGCTTTTCCAAGAAACTCTGTGGTTTATCACAATTACCAGCACTTGCACAATTTGAGCAATCGCTGTTACATTCATTTGACATAGTCGATAATCTCCTTTGTTAATTACTTTGTACCAAACATTCGGTCACCAGCGTCACCTATGCCCGGAACTATGTACTTGGCCTCATTAAGTCCGATATCCTGAGCACCTGCATAGATATCAACATCAGGGTGTTCGTTATGTACAGTTGCAACGCCTTCTGGTGAACAGATAATACACATAAACTTTATATTTTTAACGCCAAGTTTCTTAAGTTCAGTAATAGCGGAACAAGCTGAATCTCCTGTTGCAAGCATCGGGTCAATAATTATGCAGTCTCTTTCTGCAACATCGTCAGGTAATTTAGCATAATATTTAACAGATTTATGTGTTTCAGGGTCACGGAAAAGTCCTATATGACCTATCTTGGCAGCCGGAACAAGTGCAGTAACGCCCTCAACCATTCCAAGACCTGCTCTGAGAATTGGAACAAATGCCAATTTTCTTCCAGAAATTATTTTTGTTTTTGCAACTGCTACTGGAGTTTCAAGTTCAATTTCCTTTAAAGGCAAGTCACGTGTAGCCTCATAACAAATGAACATTGCAGTTTCTGAAACAAGTTCTCTGAATTCCTTTGAACCAGTATTCTTATCTCTCATAAGTGATATTTTGTGCTGAACCAGTGGGTGATTGATAATGTGTAATTCTCCCATAAATCAGTACCTCCTTTATTATTTTAACCTGAATATTACAGATTATTTTCTATATCAGTAATAAGGTCGATTCTTCTTTGATGACGACCACCTTCAAAATCTGTTGTAAGAAAGATTTCAGCGAGTTCGGTAGCAAGACCGTTTCCAAGAACTCTTGCACCCATACACATAACATTAGAATTATTATGCAGACGTGTAAACTTAGTGGAAAAGGAATCAGAACACAATGCTGCTCTTATTCCCTTGAATTTATTTGCAACTATTGACATTCCTATACCAGTACCGCAAATCAAAATACCCTTTTCACAGTTTCCTGAAAGGATTTCGTTACATACAGCTCTGGCAATAACCGGATAGTCACATGGCTGACCATCAGTTCCCATATCCTTAAACTGGAAACCTTTTTCGGAGAGAGCATCAATAACAGCTTTTTTCATTTCCACACCTGCGTGGTCGCAACCTATTGCAATCATATTATACCTCCATTATTTTTATTTTCCAAATCTTTTTCAGCTTTAACTTTCTGTAAGTACGACACTTCAAGTTCATCAGGGAAAACAGCTTCCTTTGAAAGTGACGCAAGACATATACCACAGGCATTTTGTAATCTGTTTTGTGGTGATGCTATAAAAAAGTTATCAAATGAATATTTTTCAAAGAAAGTTTCAGCATTATCTCCACATATAAGTATATCCGAACTTATTTTTGAAAGAGATTCTGCCAATTCATCACATGATATGATTTTTTCTTCACATAAAGGTTCGATATTACTTCCATCATTTTTATAAATACAAGTATATACAAGTTCTCCTCTTGCTTTCATAACAGAGCATATCACGCCACGAAACAGTATATTACTGAATGCCAGCCCTTCAAGTGTAGATATTCCGATACATTTTATATCAAGAGCAAAGCACATTGCCTTTACAGCTGCAACACCTATACGCAAGCCTGTATACGAACCAGGGCCATTTGCAACTGCTATCTGATTGATATCCTGCATATTTTTATCCGTCTGGACAAGGATATCTTTTACCATCGGCATTATAACTTGTGAATGAGTTTTTTGAGTATACAAAGTTTTTTCAGCCAGAAATGCATTCATATCAGTGTCAAAGAGTGCCACAGAAGCAGTTTTCCCAGAGGTATCGATTCCGAGTATCAGCAAAATCTTTCACCGCCTTCAATAATAATTTCCCTGTTATTTTCACTTATAGTATTTATTGTAATATATATAGTATTTTCCGGTAAAAACTCGGAAATATTTTCAGACCATTCAATAACGGCTATATTTTCATCAAAAGGATAATCAAAAAAACCTGTTGATTCCAGACCATCTTCAGTCATTATGCGATACATATCGAAATGATATAAAGTTATATTATTTCCTCTGTACTCATTTACCAGAGCGAACGTTGGTGAAGATACACAATCACCTATTCCCAGTCCTTTAGCAAGTCCACGTGTGAAAGTAGTTTTTCCTGCACCAAGACCGCCTTTATACGCAATCATATCGCCTGCTTTTAAAATAGAGCCTATTTTTTCAGCAATCTGTATAGTTTCTTCAGGCGAATGAGTTATAAATACATTATTCATCAGAAAAGCCCCGTTATATTGCCATTATCATCACAGTCAATATTGAATGCAGATGGTTTTTTAGGCAAACCTGGCATAGTAAGTATATCACCTGTATATATTACTATAAATCCTGCACCAGAAGATAATTTTGCATCACGTACTGTAATTTTAAAGTTTTCAGGTTTTCCGAGAAGTGCCGGATTATCAGAAAGAGAATATTGAGTTTTAGCGACACATATTGGAATCTGTCCAAAACCGATATTTTCAATTTCCTTTATAGCCTTTTCAGCTTGTGCGGTATAATTCACACCATCAGCACGATAAATTTCACGGGCAATGATTTCGATTTTTTCTTTTACAGGAAGTTTTTCGTCATATATTGGTGCAAAGTTATTTTCAGTGTTTTCATCGATAGTAGCACATACTTTTTCTGCGAGGTCTGTTCCGCCTGCTCCGCCTTTAGCGAACACTTCACACATAGAAACTTTAACGCCCATTTCTGAACAGAAATTCTCTACAAATTCAACTTCATTATCCGTATCAGTTCCAAAGCGATTGATTGCAACTACCACCGGAACATTATATTTCTGCATATTTTCTATATGAGTCCTGAGGTTGGCAATACCCTTTTCAAGTGCGGTAATGTTTTCCGTTGACAAATCAGTTTTAGGAACGCCACCATTATATTTTAATGCTCTTATTGTTGCAACAAGTACTACACATGATGGCTTTAAATTTCCATATCTGCATTTTATATCAAAGAACTTTTCTGCACCGAGGTCAGAACCAAATCCAGCTTCTGTAATACAATAATCACCAAGTTTCAAAGCAAGTTTGGTAGCACGGAGGGAATTACAGCCATGTGCGATATTTGCAAAAGGTCCACCATGGATAAATGCAGGATTATTTTCAAGTGTTTGTACAAGGTTGGGTTTAAGAGCATCTTTAAGGAGAGCAGTCATAGCTCCACATGCTCCGAGCTGTCCGGCAAATACAGGTTCTCCATTGAGATTATAGGCAACGAGAATATTTCCAAGTCTTTTCTTCAAATCCGAAATATCAGATGCAAGACAAAGTATAGCCATTATTTCTGAGGCAACAGTTATATTAAAGCCATCTTCACGTGGAACGCCGTTAACTTTACCGCCAAGACCTATTACAATATTTCTTAATGCTCTGTCATTCATATCCATGCATCGTTTAAACATTATACGTCTCTGGTCAATTTGCAATTCATTTCCCTGCTGGATATGATTGTCAATGATTGCACAAAGAAGGTTGTTTGCAGAAGTAATAGCATGCATATCACCTGTAAAATGAAGGTTGATATCTTCCATAGGAACAACCTGTGCATATCCGCCACCAGCAGCACCGCCTTTTATTCCAAATACAGGGCCTAATGATGGTTCACGCAAAGCAAGTACAGCATTTTTACCTATTTTACCCATTGCTTCAGCAAGACCGGCACTTACAGTAGTTTTTCCCTCTCCGGCCGGAGTAGGATTTATTGCAGTAACAAGAATCAGTTTACTGTCTTTTTTATCACTGAGCTTTGAATAAAGTGCCTCTGAAACTTTAGCTTTATAATGTCCATAAGGTTCAAGGTCATCATATTCTATGCCGATTGATTCAGCAATTTCATTTATATATTTCATTTTTGCACTCTGAGCAATTTCGATATCAGATAACATGGACTTCCTCCAATTTTCAAAAAATTTATTATCAGAAATAACATTATCCCCTTACTAAAAGGTGGGGATTTTTTCAACTGGCATATCAGTATTATATTTCTGTTCTTATATAACTATACCATATTATTGAGTTTTTGTCAACATAAAAATATTATTGACAAAATACTGGTAATATATTATAATATATTATACCC
>CAZTUV010000104.1:0-7390 GCA_964616595.1 uncultured Alistipes sp. | reverse complement strand
TGGTCATACTGCAAATTTAGCACTAAATCTTTTAGGGGCATACGTTCATACGGACAGATTACAATTTGTCGAATTATTCAGCAAATTCTACACCGGTGGCGGACGTGAATTCAAACCATTCACTATAAATACAAAATATATTACTTTCAAGGAGGAAATTTCAAAATGAATAATATCGGATTAGCTTTAGCAGTTTTCGGAGCAGTTTGTGCAGCTCTCTTTGCAGGAATAGGTTCAGCTAAAGGCGTTGGCCTTGTAGGTGAAGCGGCAGCAGGAGTGGTTTCCGTTGACCCGAACAAATTTAGCAAAGTGCTTATTTTACAACTTCTTCCTGGTACACAAGGACTTTATGGATTACTCACTGCAATACTCCTGCTTAGCAGAATCGGAATTATTGGCGGAAATGCTATTGAACTCACTTTAGCACAAGGACTCATGTTTTTTGCATCATCTCTGCCGATTGCAATTGTAGGACTCTTTTCAGGAATATCCCAAGGACGTACAGCAGCAGCAAGCATCGGAATTACAGCCAAAAAACCTGAACATAACGGAAAAGGAATAATTATGTCAGCAATGGTTGAAACTTATGCAATTCTTGCACTTCTCATATCAATACTTCTTATTTATAATATTTCTATATAGGAGGATAATAAATGACAGGAATTGACAGTATTCTGAATATTATAAGCAATCAGCAAAAATCAATTGAAAATGACATTATACATTCAGCAGAAGAAAAGGCTCTTAATATTGAAGCAGATGGCGAGTCAAAAGCTGAAATGGCTTATAATGAATATATTAAAAAATCCCTTGAAAAAGCCGAAATGGATTACAAAAACGCTTGTAATTCAATAGATTCCGAAAATAAACGTAAAATTCTTCGATGCCGTGTCGAACTTATTGAAAACACTATCAAAAAAATTATTTCTAAACTTTCAGAACTTCCAGATGATGAATATTTTGAAATAATCACCAGAATCGCTTTACAAAAAATTCATTCTGGCGATGGTAAAATATATTTCAATAAAAGAGACCTGACAAGAATGCCAATGGATTTTGCGGAAAAACTTTCAGTTAATGCCAAAAAGGTTAATGGCACTATTAAAATAAGCGAAACTCCAGCAAATATTGAAAATGGTTTTATACTGGTTTATGGACGGATTTCTGAAAACTGCACATTCAATGAAATAATTGAATCTGAAAAAGATAAAATATATGATATTCTTGCAAGGGAACTGTTTGGAAGGTGATTCAATGACAGAAAAATATACAAGTGCAGTTGCATTTATAAGAACTATGGAAAATTCTCTATTAACATATCCTGAACTCGAACAGCTTATAAATACAAATAATAAAAAAGAATTCGATGCTATTTTACTTTCAAAAAAAAATGACCTTCCAGAAGTATGGAAAACTATTCGCTCATTTGCACCAGACAGTCATGAACTTGAGATAATGCTTTACAGGAATGATTTCAATAATCTTAAAGCTGTATTAAAAACTATGATTTCAGGCAAAGAACCCGATAATTATTTTATCGAACCATCAAATATCAGTCTTGAAACCTTCAAAGAGGCATTTGAAACAAAAAATAGTGATATTTTACCTGATTATATCCGTGAAACCGCTGAAAATGCTTACGAACTCATTACAAGAACTCTTGACGGACAACTTATGGATATTATTATAGATTCCAATACTCTTGAGGCTATGCAAAATGATGCCCAAAAGTTCGGAGGAGAATTTATAAAAAAATATATTGAAATCATCACAGTTTGTACTGATATAAAAATTTCATACAGATGCAGTAAAATTAAATCATCAAGAGATTTTATGGAAATTGCTTTAGTGGAAAACAACGAACTCGATAAACAGCTATTAATTCAAAATGCACTCGCCGGAACTGATATTCTTATTGATTTCCTTGAACATACTCCATACAATAATCTGGCATTAATTCTTAGGGACAATCCGGCAGAATTTGAAAAATATTGTGACAATATGATTATAGAATTTGCAGAAAATGCCAGAATGAAAGCTTTTGGTATCGAACCACTTATCGCATATTTTATAGCAAAGGAAACTGAATCTAAAAATCTCAGAATAATTTCAGTTTGCAGGGAAATCGGCTTGGATAAAAAACAAATTACAGAAAGACTGAGGAAAACTTATGTATAAAGTTGCAGTAATTGGTGATAGTGCAAGTGTTTTAGGATTTGCATCACTTGGCTTGTCAGTTTTTTGTGAAACTGAACCACAAAAAGTTTCAAAATTAATAAAAAAACTGGCTGTAAATGATTTTGCAATAATATATATCACCGAACCAATAGCTTTACTGGTTGAAGATACAATAAAAAAATACAGAAATAGTCAGTTGCCGTCAATAATATTGATTCCTGCAATAAAGGGAAACTCCGGAAATGGTATGCGAATATTACATGAAACAGTAGAAAAAGCTGTTGGCTCTGATATATTAAAGAATTGAGGCGATTTTAAATGAATAGCACTGGAACAATTATTAAAGTTTCTGGTCCTCTGGTTGTATCTGAGGGTATGAGAGATGCTAATATGTTTGATGTTGTTAAAGTGAGCAGACAAAAACTTATCGGCGAAATTATAGAAATGCATGGCGACCGTGCATCAATACAGGTTTATGAAGAAACAGCTGGTCTTGGTACAGGTGAAGAAGTTATTTCTACCGGCGAACCAATGAGCGTTGAACTTGGCCCTGGACTTATTGGAAGTATTTTTGATGGTATACAGCGTCCGCTTGATGATATACAAAAAATATGTGGTAACAGTCTTAAACGTGGCATTGAAGTATCATCGCTTAAAAGAAATAAATTGTGGAATTTTTCCCCAACAGTAAAAGTTAATGATAATGTTACCGGCGGGGATATAATAGGAACAGTCCCTGAAACCGATATAGTTCTGCATAAAATTCTTGTACCAAACGGAATTTCAGGAACTGTAAAAAAAATTACAGCCGGCGAATTTCATGTAGATGACGTTGTATGTGTTCTTGAAACTGAAAAAGGCGACTATAATTTAACTCTTTTTCAAAAATGGCCAGTAAGACGTGGCAGACCTTATAAGAAAAAATTATCACCAAATATGCCTTTAATTACAGGTCAAAGAGTCATTGATTGTCTTTTTCCAATTGCTAAAGGTGGTGTTGCAGCAATCCCCGGACCTTTCGGAAGTGGAAAGACTGTAACTCAACATCAGCTTGCAAAGTGGGCAGAAGCTGATATCATTGTCTATATCGGTTGTGGCGAACGTGGAAACGAAATGACAGATGTCCTGAATGAATTTCCAGAACTTATAGACCCCCATACCGGTAAATCACTTATGGAACGAACTGTATTGATTGCAAATACTTCAGATATGCCTGTTTCTGCACGTGAAGCATCTGTATATACAGGAATAACAATAGCAGAATATTATCGTGATATGGGATATTCAGTGGCTCTTATGGCAGATTCAACTTCAAGATGGGCGGAGGCTCTCCGTGAAATGTCAGGACGCCTTGAAGAAATGCCTGGTGATGAAGGTTATCCGGCATACCTTGGAAGTCGTCTTGCTCAATTTTATGAACGTGCAGGACGTGTCATTTCCAATGGTAACGAGGGACGTGAGGGAACTCTCTCAGTGATTGGTGCGGTATCCCCTCCAGGCGGTGATATTTCCGAACCAGTTTCGCAAGCTACTTTGAGAATTGTAAAAGTCTTTTGGGGACTTGATGCAAATCTTGCTTATCAAAGACATTTTCCGGCTATAAACTGGCTTACAAGTTATTCATTATATGTTGATTCATTAAAAAATTGGTATAATAATAATGTTTCTGCCGACTGGACAGAATTACGGGCAAGGTTTATGGAAATTCTCCATGATGAAGAAGAACTTAAAGAAATAGTCAAGCTTATTGGTATGGACGCACTTTCGGTAAATGACCAGCTTAAAATGGAAACAGCCCGTTCAATACGTGAAGATTTTCTTCATCAACTTGCATTTCATGAAGTTGATACCTATACAAGCTTGAAAAAACAATTATATATGATGAAACTTATATTAAATTTTAATGACCAGTCAATTAAAGCTATCTCGGAAGGAGCAGATATTGAAAGAATTTCCGGATTGCCAGTGCGTGAAAAAATCGGACGTTTTAAATACATTCCAGAAGAAAAGACAGATACAGAGTTTGAAAAAATTTCAACTGAAATCTCTGCCGAACTTAATCAATTGACAAATGGGAGGGAAAACTAATGTCAAGAGAATATAGAACTATAAATGAAGTCGCTGGGCCTCTGCTCCTTGTGACTGACGTTGCAGGAGCAACTTATGGCGAACTTGCAGAAATAAGACTTAAAAACGGTGAAAAAAAACGTTGCCGTGTACTTGAAATCGATGGCACTAACGTTCTTGTACAGCTTTTTGAAAGTTCAGCCGGAATAAATCTAAATGACAGCAGCGTTGTATTTTCGGGGCATCAAATGGAACTTGGCGTATCTGAAGATATGCTTGGAAGAGTCTTTGACGGCTTGGGCAGACCAATTGATGGAGACAATGATATTATTCCTGAAATGCGTATGGATATTAATGGCTTGCCTATGAATCCTGTATCACGACTTTATCCACAAGAATTCATACAAACCGGAGTTTCTTCAATTGACGGACTTAATACATTGGTAAGAGGTCAAAAACTTCCCATATTCTCCGCAAGCGGACTTCCTCATGCACAACTTGCCTCACAAATTGCAAGACAAGCTAAAGTTCGTGGAACTGATGAACCGTTTGCTGTAGTTTTCGGAGCAATGGGCATTACTTTTGAAGAATCAGAATATTTTATAAACAGTTTCCGGAATACCGGTTCAATAGACAGAACGGTACTTTTTATCAATCTTGCAAATGATTCTGCAATAGAAAGAATTGCAACCCCTAAAATGGCTCTCACAACTGCTGAATACCTTGCCTTTGAAAAGGGTATGCATGTTCTTGTTATCCTTACCGATATAACCAACTATGCTGATGCTTTGCGTGAGATTTCGTCTGCCCGCAAGGAAGTTCCTGGAAGAAGAGGTTATCCGGGATATATGTATACTGACCTCGCATCGATTTATGAACGTGCCGGCAGACAAGCAAACAAAAAAGGAAGTATAACAATGATACCTATTCTTACAATGCCGGAAGATGATAAAACTCACCCTATTCCTGACCTTACCGGATATATAACAGAGGGACAAATTATACTATCAAGAGAACTTTATAGAAAAGGTATTAATCCACCTGTTGATGTTTTGCCATCATTATCACGTCTTAAAGACAAGGGAATTGGTTCAGGAAAGACACGTGCCGACCATTCAGACACCATGAACCAGTTATTTTCAGCATATGCGAGAGGAAAAGATGCCAAGGAACTTATGGTTGTACTTGGCGAATCCGCTCTTACTCCAACTGATTTATTATATGCAAAATTTGCAGATGAATTTGAAAAACGCTATATTTCACAAGGATTTGAAAATAACCGTTCTATTGAAGAAACTTTAACAATAGGCTGGGAACTTTTACGACTTCTTCCCCGTAGCGAGTTACGTAGAATCAAAGAAGAATACCTTGAAAAGTATTATGAGGGGTGATTTCTTTGGCAAGGATTAATGTGAACCCTACAAGAATGGAACTTAGTAAACTTAAAAAAAAATTGCAATCCGCAAAACGTGGTCATAAACTATTAAAGGACAAACGTGATGAACTTATGCGACAGTTTATGATACTAATCAAAGAAAATAAACAGTTACGTACAGAAGTTGAAAATGCCATTTCAGATGCCAATAAATATATGATAATTGCTGGTTCAGTAATGCAGAAAGAAATCCTTGAAACTGCTCTTATGCTTCCAAAACAAGAAGTGCAGATTGACATTGAACAAAAAAACATTATGAGTGTATACGTTCCAAAGTTCAGAACAAGCTACAAATCAGATAACAAAAGTGATATTTATTCATATGGAATGGCATTCACATCTGTTGAACTTGATGGTGCAGTCAATGCATTAAATGAAGTTTTTCCGAAAATGATACGCCTTGCCGAAATAGAAAAAACCTGTCAACTTATGGCAGACGAAATCGAAAAAACAAGACGTCGGGTAAATGCTCTTGAACATATTATGATTCCAAATTACGAAGAAACCATTAAATATATTACTATGAAACTTTCAGAAAATGAACGAAATACAACAACATCACTCATGAAAGTAAAAGATATGGTATTAAAACAAAACCACAATTATCATTAAAAAAAGTCACCCCATTTTGGAGTGACTTTTCCATATTACTTATTTTTTTTAGCCTCAATTTCTGCAAGAGCGTCCTTACGTGAAAGATTTATTCTGCCTTGTCTGTCTATTTCAAGAACCTTTACAACGATTTCGTCGCCAACTGAAACAACATCTTCAACCTTTTCAACTCTCTGCTTATCAAGTTTTGAGATGTGTACAAGACCGTCTTTTCCCGGAGCAATCTCTACAAATGCACCAAAATCCATAATTCTTACTACTTTTCCCTTATATATTGCACCAACTTCAGGGTCATTGGCAATAGTATTTATAATCTGAAGAGCATTATTAGCTTTCTCTCCATCGATTCCGCTTATAAATACATTTCCGTCATCGCTTATATCAATTTTCACTTCACAGTCTGCGGAAATTTTCTGAATAATTTTACCACCCTGTCCAATTACTTCTCTAATTTTATCAACAGGAACTTTTGTCTGAAGCATTTTAGGGGCATATTTATTAACAGATTCTCTTGGTGTCGGAATAGCCTTAAGCATAATTTCGTCAAGAATGTAGAGACGAGCCTTTCTGGTTTTTTCAAAAGCTTCCTTAATAATAGCAGGGGTAAGACCATCAACCTTTATATCGACCTGAATTGCAGTAATACCATTATGAGTACCACCAACCTTAAAGTCCATATCTCCGAAGAAATCTTCAAGACCCTGAATATCAACCATTGTCATGAAATCATCACTATCCGGAAGTGTAATAAGACCACATGAAATGCCTGCAACAGGTGCTTTAATTGGAACTCCAGCGTCCATAAGGGCAAGGGTTGAACCACATATTGAACCTTGTGAAGTAGAACCATTTGAAGAAAGTACTTCAGAAACAAGTCTGAGTGCATATGGGAATTCTTCAACAGAAGGTATTACTGGAGCCAATGCTCTTTCAGCCAAAGCACCATGACCGATTTCACGACGACCCGGACCTCTGCTTGGCTTTGTTTCACCTACGGAGTAAGACGGGAAATTATACTGATGCATATATCTATTTGACTCTTCTTCATCAAGAACATCAATAATCTTAACACCATCAATATAACAAAGCAATCTTACA
>CAZTUV010000103.1:0-7401 GCA_964616595.1 uncultured Alistipes sp. | reverse complement strand
TCTTTAAAGAGAGGAACAGCAAAATGGACGAGGATTTAAATAAAAGCAGACAGTCAAAGCCAATAAGAAAAATATCTAAAGTTAATGAAAAAAAGAAACAAGATATAAAAAAACAAAAAAGTTTTGGTGGTCAGCATGAAGTGAGACCTTTACAGGAAAATGATGAAATATATGAAGAAAATATTTTACATGAACACTATAAAGGTAAATTTGATAATGAAAATTCTCTTGGTACAATAAACAGAGTTCAGTTTGATGCAGACCCTCCGAAACCTTATAAAGGAAAATATGAAGCCGGTGTAGAACCTAAAGAAGTCTATAATGGAAAGTATTCGGCGGAAATTATTAAACCTGAAAGTCATCAGTCTGATAATGGAAACTCATTTGAGACATACAAGGGAAGATATTCGGCAGATACAAAAATAGAAAATACTTCTGAACAGCCTATACGTGGTATAAAAAAACTTCCTGATAATCCTCAGCATAGAAATAAGAAAGCTAAAAAAAAGCCTGCTGTTAATAAAGCAGAAAGTGTTCCTAAAAAACGTCGTAAAAAGAAAAAATATTCAATGCTTGATTTCCTTGTAAAACTTGTTTCAGTATCGGCAAGTATTGCAATAATCGGTGCTATGATTTTAAATATGCCTATTCTAAAAAGTAATTCTGGAAATGTTTCCATTATTGATTTTGTGAAAAACTATCAGCCATTAGTTCAGGTTGAAGGCGAACTGGTAGAAAATACTATGGATTTGCAAATAGATACTGAAATCGTAGATGTTGATTTTTCAGATGGTCTGGATTTGCCACAACTTATTGAAGGTCAATATACTGTGCTTTTCCTTGGATTTGATGAGGAAGAATTCAATACTGATGTTATATGGGTATGTCAATTTGATATAGGAAATAAAAAGTTAAATATTTTGCAGATTCCACGTGATACTTGTTTTCCGGATTATACAAACAGTCCTACCGGTAAATTCAATAGTATATATGCTATGGGGCAGAAATATATAAATCCACCGATTCAACGTGTTGTAAATGCAGTGCAAGAAAATTTCGGTATACCAATTGATGCATATATAACAACTGGTTGTAATGATATTGTCGATATGGTTAATCTTGTTGGAGGTATTCCTATTACACTTGATGAGGAAATTATGTATGAGGCAGATAAGATAATTCCAGCAGGTGAAACAATTTTAAGTGGTGAGCAGTCAGAATGGTTTGTAAGGTTTCGTTGGGCTTTAGCTGAGGGCGATATCGGTCGTATGAAAAATCAAAGACGTTTCATGGCAGCAGCTATGGAAAAACTCTTCAGCATAGTCAATGATGAGGGAAGAGTTAAATTATATAGTTATCTTAAAGAAATTTATGATAATGAATATATCTATACAAATATGAGCTTAGGAGATATCGGTATGCTGGCTGACTTTGCTTCAACACTTTCTATGGATAATGTACAAGTGAATATGGTTCCTGGAGAGGCAGCTAAATATACTGGTTCAGACGGAGTAACATATGATGTTTATTCTGTTCATAAAGTCGCAACTCTTAATATGCTTAATAACTATTTCCGGCCATATCAGAAACTTATGACAAGTTCTGATTCATCAATAGTTGAATATGTCACTAATTATCAAAGTACTGCTTATGATGATACTTCGGACAACCTGCAAAGTATAAGCGATGGCAGTGCAGAAAATAGTGATTTTATTTATAAATAATATGAAAGAAGGTTTATTTTATGACACAAAATGAAAGATTTGAACTGATTATAAAAACTCTCGATATCAAAAAAGGTGAGGATATTCAGGCACTTAAAGTTGCAGATTTAACGATTCTCGCTGATTATTTTGTTATAGTCAATGGTACAAGCAATACTCATGCACGTACACTTGCAGATGAAGTGGAATTTCAACTCTCACAAAAAGGTATCGAACCACTTCGCCGTGAATCCGATACCGGAAATACATGGATAATTCTTGATTATGCAGATATACTTGTTCATATTTTCAGCAAGGAACAAAGAAGTTTTTATAATCTTGACGGACTCTGGGCAGACGGTCAGCCGGTTGATATAAGCAACCTTATTATAAAGGAGTGATTTCTTTATGAAAACAAACAATCCACAAGGCAGAACATTTGCTACTACTATCGGAGTATATTTGATTGTAAAATCTATTCTTAATATGATTATAGGCGGAGGTCTGAGTCTTGGAGATTTGTTGTTGTCGGTCGGAATGGCGTTTGTATTGACAACAGGTTTACAGTTTGTTAATATTGTGATTGCTGGTATACTTATTATAGTTGCAGTAGTTCATTTTCCCGCTAATATCTCTAATCTGGGAAGTAACTGGATTTATTTGCTTGAGGGTATTATTGATATTCTGTGTGCTGTATTTCTTGTTACAAAAGACAGTATAAAGGCACATTTCACTAACAAGTGGAATGAAATTAAAGATATTTTCGGTAACTAAAATACAAGGTAAAGGAATGATTTTAAATGGACAGATATAATTACAAATCTGTTGAAGAAAAATGGCAGAAGTATTGGGACAAAAATCATACTTTTGAGGCATCTGATGACTATTCAAAGAAAAAATTCTATGGATTGGTTGAATTCCCATACCCATCAGGCCATGGTATGCATGTCGGACACATTAAGGCATATTCGGGTCTTGAAGTTGTATCCAGAAAAAAACGACTCGAGGGTTATAACGTTCTTTTTCCGATAGGATTTGACGCTTATGGACTTCCTACTGAAAATACTGCTATAAAAGAAAATATTCACCCACGTGTTGTTACAGACAGAAATATTGAAAAATTTACCGGACAGCTCCGTAAAGTCGGATTTTCTTTTGACTGGTCAAGAGTGATTGATACTACTGAAGAAAAATATTACAAATGGACTCAGTGGATTTTCCTTAAAATGTTTGAAAAAGGACTTGTTTTCCGTGATAAAACATCTGTAAACTATTGTCCTAGTTGTAAAGTTGTTCTTTCAAATGAAGATTCACAAGGTGGTAAATGTGATGTTTGTCACAGTGATATTATTCAGAAGACAAAGGAAGTCTGGTATCTCCGCATTACTGAATATGCTGATAAACTTTTACAGGGATTGGAAGAAGTCGATTATCTTCCTAATGTAAAACTTCAGCAACAGAACTGGATAGGTAAGTCAACAGGTGCTTTTGTAAACTTCAAAATCAAGGAACAGGACGAAAAACTCAGAGTTTATACTACACGTCCGGATACGCTTTATGGAGTTACTTTTATGGTAATCGCTCCGGAACACCCTATTATTCAGAAGTACAGGGATTCTATTTCAAATATTCAGGCTCTTGATGATTATAAGGCAGAATGTGCAAAGAAAAGCGAGTTTGAAAGAACTCAGCTTGTAAAAGATAAAACAGGCGTTAGAATTGATGGTCTTACAGGTATCAATCCTATTACTGGAAAAGAAATTCCAATATATATTTCTGACTATGTAATGATGGGTTATGGTACAGGTGCAATAATGGCTGTTCCGGCTCATGATACAAGAGACTATGATTTTGCTAAGAAATTCGGCATTGATATTATTGAAGTCATTAAGGGCGGGGATATTTCAAAGGAAGCTTACACCGGCGACGGAGAAATGATTAACTCAGACGTACTTAATGGAATCTCTAACAAGAAAGATGCTATTGAAAAAATTCTTGGTATTATTGAAGAACTCGGCTGTGGTGAACGTGGCGTACAGTATAAGATGAAAGACTGGGCGTTCAATCGTCAAAGATACTGGGGCGAACCTATTCCTATTGTACATTGTACTCACTGCGGAATGGTTGCTGTGCCTTATGAAGAGCTTCCTTTGAAACTTCCGGAACTTGAAAATTTTGAGCCTGGTACAGATGGTGAAAGCCCTCTTGCTAAAATAGAGAGTTTTGTCAATTGTAAATGCCCTAAGTGTGGTGGGAATGCTAAACGTGAAACCGATACAATGCCACAATGGGCAGGGTCTTCATGGTATTTCCTGCGTTATTGTGACCCTAATAACGAAAGCGAGTTTGCATCACAGGAAGCACTTAAATATTGGTTGCCTGTTGATTGGTACAATGGCGGTATGGAACACGTTACCCGTCATATGATTTATTCAAGATTCTGGCATAAATTCCTCTATGACCTTGACCTTGTTCCTACTTCTGAACCATATGCCAAGAGAACTGCTCAGGGTCTTATACTCGGTTCTGATGGCGAAAAAATGAGCAAATCCCGTGGAAATGTTGTTGACCCAAATGATGTTGTTAAAGATTTTGGAGCAGATGTTCTTAGACTTTATGTACTTTTTATGGGCGATTACGAAAAAGCTACTCCGTGGAGCGAAAATGGTATAAAAGGTTGTAAGAGATTCGTTGACAGAGTATGGGGATTACAGGATATCCTCGTTGATGGTGATGAATATTCCGAAAAACTCCGTTCAAATTTCCATAAGACTATAAGAAAAGTTACCGATGACATCGAAGCAATGAAATTCAATACTGCAATCGCTGCAATGATGGCTCTTATAAATGATATATATGCTGTCGGTTCAATTAATAAGGCTGAACTTTCTGCACTTTGTATTATGCTTAATCCATTTGCTCCACATATTACTGAGGAGATTTATAATATAATCACAGGTAAAATACTTAGTGAACAATCATGGATTACTTATGACGAAAAATTCTGCGTAGATGAAACAATTGAAATCGTTGTTCAGGTAAATGGCAAACTTAAAACAAAGCTGAATATAGTTCCGGATTCTGATAAGGATTCTGTTATTGCAATGGCTCTTGCCGATGAAAAGGTAAAAGATTCTGTTGATGGCAAAAATGTGATAAAACAGATATATGTGCCAAATAAACTTGTTAATATTGTTGCAAAATAACGAAATTTAAATTATCTCAAAAAATAGCTTGACATTTTCTAAGAAATGTGGTAAACTATTATTATATCGTTTAAGAATTAATTGCTTATCTGCTGTTTTTTGAGGTGATAGCTGACTGACACTCTTTGGAGTGATTAGTATAGATGCATTGAGTTGATTCTCTATGTAACCTCTGAATAAGGGAGGGAAAATAAAGTGGCAGAAGTTCGTGTTGGCAAGAACGAATCTTTGGATACAGCTCTTAAAAGATTTAAGAGATCATGTGCTAAAGATGGTGTTATAGCTGAAGTTCGTAAAAGAGAACATTACGAAAAGCCTTCGGTAAAGCGTAAGAAAAAGTCCGAGGCTGCTCGTAAGCGTAAGTATTAATTACGATGGCTAATTAAAGTTGATAAAAGCGGGCTTGTTGGCTCGCTTTTTCCTTTATTCGACATTTTCAGACAAAATAGGAGGATTGTTTTATGCTTTTTAAGGCTACGGAATATTTTGAGAAAATTATTGCTATAACACCAGAGTTCCTTTTGAAACATGATGTGAAAGGTCTTATTCTTGATGTCGATAATACCCTTACAACTCATGATAACTCTGTTCCAGCAAATGGCGTTATAAAATGGATTGAATCTATGCGAAAAAATAATATCCGTCTTATAATCGTTTCTAATAATCATGAACCCAGAGTAAAGCCTTTTGCAGAAATGTTGAATATTGACTTTGTGTTTGACGGTAAAAAACCTCTTACAAAAGGTTTTAAGGAAGCTGTACAAAAACTGCATATCTCTAAAAAACAAGTGGCAGTAGTTGGCGACCAGATTTTTACCGACGTTCTTGGGGCAAATCTTTTTGGCGTAAAAATGTTCTATACTGCTCCGATTGAATATGAAAAAACTAATTTCTTTAAAGTAAAACGTTTTCTTGAAAAACCATTTCTTCCTGAAAAAATAAAGAAAAGGGGTAATTAAATTGATTAAAAAAATTCTTGTAATACATGGCCCTAATCTCAATCTCCTCGGAGAACGTGAACCTGATGTCTATGGCGATAACGGCATAGATGTACTTAATAGTAATATCATTGACCATGCTAAAGAACAGGGGCTTGAATGCGAAATATTTCAGTCTAATCATGAAGGTGCTATTATTGATAAATTGCATAGTGCAAGAAAAAATTTTGATGGCGTTATAATAAATGCCGGTGCATATACTCATTACAGTTATGCCATCAGAGATGCTATATCAGCTATAAAAATTCCGTGTATTGAAGTCCATATAAGCAATGTTGATGCAAGAGATACTTTTCGTGCCAATTCTGTTATTGCTCCTGTTTGCAAGGGTAGTATAAGCGGATTTGGTTTTGGCAGTTATTATCTTGCTATACAGGCACTTTCGGAGATGTAAAATGGAACGCTATCAGAAACTTTTTAATTACATAAATACAGATTGTGCATTAATAACTTCAGATGTGAACAGACGTTATTTTACCGGAATGAAATCGTCCGCCGGAATCGTTCTGGCATTTCCGGATAAGCTATATTTACTTATTGATTTTCGGTATATAGAAAAAGCACGTGCAACTGTTAAAAATGCAGAAGTAATTGAATCGTCAAATATCGGAAAGCAAATTACTAAACTTTTAAAGAAACATAATGCCCATACTATGTCTATTGAATCGGAAACAATGACTGTTAAATCTCTTAATGTTTATAAACATTTTATCAAAGAAGCTGATATTGATGATTCTGATAATTTGAGCAATGCAATAAGTAGGCTACGTTCAGTAAAAGACGACTATGAAATTTCTTGTATCCGCAAGGCACAGGAAATTGCTGAAAAATCTCTAGACCAACTTATGCCATTTATTTGCGTCGGCAAAACAGAACGTGAAGTGGCTTTGGAACTTAATCGCCTTATGTTTGAAAATGGTGCGGAAGATTTGTCATTTGAAACTATTGTGCTTTCTGGTAGCAATACTTCAATGCCTCATGGTGTGCCGTCTGATAAAAAAATATGCAATGGTGAATTTGTTCTTATGGATTTCGGGGCAGTATGGAACGGCTATCATAGTGATATGACACGCACAATATGTGTTGGTGAACCTGATGATGAAATGAAAAAAGTATATAACATTGTTCTTGATGCCCAAAATAAAGCTCTGCAATACGCTAAAGCAGGCATTTCCGGCAAGGAACTTGATAAGGTGGCACGTGATGTTATATGTCAGGCAGGTTACGGTGAATGTTTTGGCCATTCGCTCGGGCATGGCGTTGGAATGGAAATCCATGAAAAACCTAACGCTTCTTCTGGTAGTGATACTATTCTTGAAAAAAATACTGTCGTTACTATTGAACCAGGTATATATATAACTGGGAAATTTGGAGTGCGTATTGAGGATTTTGTCATTTTAACTGAAAATGGTTGCGATAATTTGACGAAATATGCTAAAAATATAATATCTTTATAATATTTTGTCCGAAAGTATTGCAAAATATTTCTAAATG
>CAZTUV010000102.1:0-7494 GCA_964616595.1 uncultured Alistipes sp. | reverse complement strand
CATATTATATAAAAAAAGTCCAGATTTATACTGGACCTTTTTCAACAGACTGAGGACGGATAACTAAGTCCGTCCTTTTTATTCAGATAATTATGAATTTTTAGAGTATTCCAAAAGTATGAAAGATGCGTCAACAGGGTCAACCGTACCATCTTCATAAAAGTCCCCAACAGTCTGGTAATTTTCATGTTCTTCCTCAGTATATTCATCTTCATTGCCAGTAGAAAGAGCTGAATAATATTCACATACTAAAGTTGCATCTAATGCATCAACGAAACCATCATGGTTCACATCGCCTTTAAGAACTTCTGCTCCTGCACTCATAGGTAATGCACATACAGCAAGTATGCTTGCTGATAAAAAAGCTGTTAACTTTTTAAGTTTCATAAGTATCCCCCTTTATTAATTATCATAGGTTTCATAAAACTGAACCTCCCACGACTAAAGTCGCAGGGTTCTTGGGAACTCTCTCCTAATGGAAAGATATTTACCAAGCTATCCCCGTAGTTCCTACGGTTCTTAATCCGACCACTAACTCACGACTAAAGTCCGAGTGTGCGTGGTCATTTCTCATCAATTCAGCATCAAGCTGAGAAATCATATTATCCTGATTTACATCTGGAGCCGCCGGACCATATTGCACTTGGAAACCATGATTTATATGTACTAAGAATTTGTTTTACATACAATGTCTGATTATTATTATCACTCAATGCTGATAATATCTAGCTTGCATCGATAACATTTACATAACCATCATTGTCTACATCACCGACCATATACTCATACACTCCAACCATAGGAGAAGGATTATAATTGTCAGGTTTAATTATCTTGTAAGAACCTGTTGCTAAGAAATCATAGGCATTATCACTAGTTTGCTGAAAAACAACATCTATTTTTGCATCATCTAAAGTAAAATCATCAGCCTTTTCAACATAGAAAGAGAAGAAACGACCATTCAAATCAAAGCCACTTTGATTTCCGGCAGCGAAACAAATAAATAAATCGTTATCATTGTATTGCGTTACCAATGGTGAAATACCTGCTTCTTTTGATGTACAATTTTCTGTTGTAGTTTTAGGTCTATCAGTGATGCGAGAATCCATTTTCAGATTCCAGCTATCGCCTACTTCGACGTGAAATCCCCCACTGCTAACATCAGGAACATTCTCAAACATTATGTCTGCTCTGATATTACCATCATTCTCATATGTCATATTAACATATACTCTTGGTTCGCTTGTTGCAGAAACGTTTGACACTGGAATTGCTCCTGTAGCCATTGATGCAACCATTAAAGTTGCTAAAGCCTTCTTACTTCATTATATATTACCCCTTTAAGTATATTGTCAAGCAAGTGTTATTTGCTTAACATTTATGTTTTTCCAATAATATTATAATACTTCCATTTTAATTTGTCAAGATATATTTTGTCGAATTTTGTCGAACTTTGGTAGATGATTGTAATTTTTTTATTAATATATTAAAACTTTTAGTTGTACAAAAGCACAAAAAGTAACATATTTTTCAATTGTAAGGTATGGACATATTTCACAAAACGTGATATAATATTACTGAAACTACACTTATCATGCCATGTTGCAAGAAAGGATTTATAATATGCTTCATGAAAAATCATGCGGGGCTATTGTTTACCGCAAATTTCACGGTAATACGGAAATACTTCTTATAAAGCATATAAACAGCGGTCATTGGTCATTTCCAAAAGGTCATGTAGAAAACGGCGAAACTGAAATGGAAACTGCTAAGCGTGAAATTAAAGAGGAAACTTCTATCGATGTTATTATTGACCCTACATTCCGTGAAACTGTTACTTATTCACCGAAAAAAGATACTGTGAAAGTAGTTGTCTATTTTCTTGCCAAAGCTAAAAATGTTAACTTTTCACCACAAGAAGACGAAATAGCAGAAATACGCTGGGTTGATATTTCATATGCTGTAAATATATTGTCGTATGAAAATGACAAGACCATTGTGTCCCGAGCTAAAAACGCTATTAAAAGCACTCATTGACTGTATGGCATTGCTATAACAGTCATTTTTGTTCAATTATCACCAGAAAGGAAAATGTTTATGCTTAAAAAAATTCTTAAAAGCAGTTCCTGTGCAAAATGTCAGACTTGTTGTATATTTGACCAATACGACGTATGGGAAACTCCAGTCTTTACTCTGGAAATCTGCCAAAAAATACTTCAGCACAAACCCAAAACAAAGTTTATATCAAAAGACAACGGATACATATTCAGAGTAGAAGAATTTTCAGATGAAGGACTTTTTTCATGTCCTGCACTCACTGAAAATGGTTGCATACTCGGCGATGAAAAACCTTTTGATTGTCGCATATGGCCATACAGAATAATGAACGTAGCCGGCAAACGTGCAATAACTATCGCTTCAATATGCGACGAACTCTATAACAGACCTCTTTCACAACTTGTTGGATTTCTAAAAGATGGTCTTGCCGATGAAATCTTTAAATATGCTGATATCCACCCGGAAATTGTAAAACCTTATTATGATGGATATCCAGTTTTACTCTTTGAAAAACAATAAAAAATCCGTCATGGTATATGGCGACAATATGATACGAAACAGGGGATAAATTTTGAAAAATAAAGAAAAAAAATATTTATGTTTTGCTGACTTTGAATTTACTTTCGGATACTTTATAAATAAATTCGATAGTGAAATTCTCTCAGCCGGAATAGTTATATGCGATGAAAACTACAATATAATTGAAAAATTCTATAACACTGCCAAGCCTAACCGTTTTCCCAAACTGACCAAACAGTGCAGAAAACTTACTAAACTTACACAAGAAGAAATAAGCAATTCTCCAGATAGCAACTTTGTTATGGGAGAGATTATTAAATTGCTTAACCAGTATAAAATAGACAATATATATGTATGGGGAAACTTTGATAAAACAGGTTTGTTTGCAGATGTGAAACAACATAAACGCTCAAAAAAAGCATATTCCAACATTAAATACGCAGGACAAAAAATATATGATATACAAAAGCAGCTCATAACTCTTATGGAACTTCCTGAACCTGTAAATATCCAGGAACTTGCCTCAGCTTTTGGATATATACCTTTATCAGGAACATTCCATAATGCACTTAATGACGCACTGGCTTTATACATCATATATAAATCAGTTTATACAGAAAATTTTTTCAGTAACGAAAAACTTACCGAAATTCGCAATAAAAGAATCGAAAGAATTAAACAGAGACGTTTGGAAATTGAAAAAAAGCAAAAGGAAATAGCTTTATCAATGCCCCTTACAGATATGGAAAAAATATTTTTTTCTAATAATAATGAAGAAAGCACTGAAATTAAAAATTTTTTATATTTAAGGTGTAAAATGATAAATTCATTAAAAAACAATCCAAACAAAAATGATTTTCTTCTGCTCTATATGAAAACAACTGAACGTTATAAGGTAATTCCAAAAGAAAAATATAATAAATCTTTACAAAATCTTTCAGAAAGAGCAATAGAATTCAAAAGAGAAAGTTTTTCAGAAATCTTGCTTAACGAATGTAAAAAAACAATTATTCTAAATGTTTAAATACTATTTTTAGAATAGGAAAGCGTATTTGCAATACCTTGTATATCACTTGAAGTTATATTTATATCATTTTTTATTTGTTGAATCAGGTCTTCTGTAACGGGAGACTTGATTTTTTTTAAACTTATTGTATCATAATATTTTTTTGCAACATATTTTATATCCAGAACTTTTTCTGCATATTCACGGGCATATGAAGCTTTTTCAAGACGTTCGCCCGGATTTTCTATAAGCCTTTTTAAAACATTGTAAATTTTCTCAGATTCATTCAATTCGCCCATATTTTCAACTGAAGGGAGTTTTACACAGGCATTATCTGGTATTTCAGAAAAACTTCCTATATCGTTCACGACAACGCAGCGACCCTTAGCCAGAATACGCATAAGACTGCCACTTGTTTCTCCGTTATAGGGATAACGCAAATTAAGACATATATCGGACATATCTATATATTCCTTGAATTTCTCAATATCCGTATATCCAGTAACAGTCACTGTTTTGTCAAGGTTTTCTGAAGATATTATATTTTCAATATCATGCTTTATATCTTCGGAAGGCTTTCCGACGAGCATAAGATGAATATTATTTTTTTCTTTCACAAGTCGTGAAAAAGCTTTTAATATTGGTATAATTCTTTTTGTATGGTGAATTCCTCCAAGTGCAGATATAACTATTTTATCAGCAGGAAAATTATTCTTCTGCTTTATGGTGCGGCGGTCAGCAAGTGGAAGTATTTCGGCATAAAGCGGGATTACTGTAACATTATGCTTTATATTTTTTTGAAGTAACTTTCTCTTGGAATATTGACTATGAACAATAATTCTATCAGCAGAATCCGTTATATAGCTATTCAATTCCATTCCATACAAATCAGGATTTGCCGAACCATTACGGAGTGACTTTATATAATTTACCACATCTGCACAATCTGTATCAATAAAAGTTTTATAAAGTTCGTAATTCCCTTTGCAAAGATTTATTGCATAATGATAAAATGCACCATGCAGATTGAAATCATGCAGCACAACCGTACCATGATACTTTTTAATATATTGGTACATATAAAAATGATATTCAGAGTTTCCCATTTGAAATATTGTATCTGTATATTGTTCATGTCTCATAGAATAGAATCGGTGGCTATATATTTTCACATTGTCAGGAAATACTGAATTAGCATTATAAGTTTCCTCAACAAAAACATCAATATCACAGTATTTGCAAAGTTGTTTTATAATATCTTCACTATAATCAGCGATTCCGGATTCCAACGGAGGTAATGGTGTGAAAAATGCTATTTTAATTTTTTCGGATTTTGCAAGATTAAGTTTTGGAAGAGGAATATTATTTACAAGATTTATTATATTACCATTTATAGTTTTCCAATTGAAATTCAATACACGTTTTTGACCTTTTTTAGCATATTCTGCTAAAATGTTCTTATCACCAAGCATTTTTGTCATACCATCAGATATGCTTTTATCGACATCTGCATTGACAAGCACAGCAGAATCTCCGGCTATCTCGCATAAACTGGAATTATTACCAGTCAGTACTGGTGTACCACAAGCCCATGCTTCTACAATCGGAAGTCCAAAGCCTTCATATTTTGATGGAAACGCCATAAGTGTTGCCAGATTATAGAATTTAATCAAATCATCATCGGATACAAAGTTAGTAAAAATAACATTTTTTTCAACATTATGTGATTTTGCAATTCCGCTCAGCTTTTTTATACCATTTTCAGAAAGCTTACATACAACAACCAGCTGATAGGAATTTTTTATAGTTTCGGGCATAAGTGAATATGCACGTATAAGTCCGTCAAGATTTTTTCTTTCGTCTTCTCCGCCCGTACACATTATAAAAGGTTTAGTTATACCGAACTTATTCAGTAACAATGATTTTTCAGTATCAGATATATCAATTATCTGATATTTTTCGTCAACACCGCCCCATATAGTTCTGATGTTATTCGGACTGAACTTAAGATGTTTCACGAGGTCGGTTTTGACGCTCTCTGAAATAACAAAAAGTTCATCTGACCAGCGGAGATTATCAATGCATTTCATGTACCATTTAAATGTATTTTTATCACTTAGGTACTTATCTTTCATAACATATGGTATAATATCATAAACAGTCGAAATTACTTTTACATTTTCAAACCATTCCTTTTTATAAAGGACAAAATTAGATTCAAATGGTGATGTTATATAAAATATATCAATATGGTTTTCACGAATATAACGTTTTATAATGCTACCTATAACATCGCTGTAAATTTCATTACGGAGCAGGACATTATTTTTTCCTGTATCTATGAAATCTTCTGTAAAATTGTTATTTTTAATCATTGGAGATAAACTGAAATTTTTATCAATCATATTCAAGAAAAAATAATTATTATTTTTATCCAGATTAACCATTCCTGAAAATTGATTTAGTGCATAATTTCCAATACCTCTGTTACGACTCATGTAGCCGAGTATTGCAACAGCATCAAAAGCTATATTCATGATAACATATCCCCCTGTCTTTTGTCGATAAATATTGAATTGATTCCAGTAAATGCAAATTCCTCATAGTCATTTTTATGCATAAGGTCAATAATTTCCTGATTTTTCTGACCGACTGTAAGACCATTTTTATATTCTATCATTTCACATATTATGACAAGAGGACGGAATACTTCAAAATCGGTCATTCTTAATACAGAAAGTTCCATTCCCTCTATATCGATATTCAAGATATCCGGAGATTTTCCCGAAAAATATTTATCAATTATTTCCTTTATTGTAACCGAATCAATTGTTATAGTTTTTGTTATTTCAAGTGAAGGATTTTCCTCTATAAAATCCTGTGCTGACTGGTAATCTGTTGTTGAAAGTCCATCACCGCTCATAATGTAAAAGTCAAGCTTTTCGCCGGATTTTTCGGAAAGGCATTTATTTATAACAATATCTTCAGGACGTTTTTGAATAAGTTCGTCAGCAAGTTCAGGGTTTGCCTCAAGAAGAACGCCTCTTGCTCCTTTTAAATAAAAGTAGTAAGTATTACTAAGCTGTATCGCATGATTTGCTCCCAAGTCAAGATACGAACAGTTCTTTATATTTTTACCGAGTGTATCAAAAATATATTTTACAATACTATCCTCACCTGCCTGCGAAAATGATGCATCAGAACATAATATAAACTTATGCATTTCATTAATTTGGTTTTTCATGTCATTAATCTGATTCTGAAGATTTTTAACATTTTCAAGTTGTAAATGCATAATATTAATTTCATTATTCACTTCAGCCGAAAAAATATTATTAGCAGAATTGTATTCTGTTTGTTGAATCATACATGGTTCTACAAACCAGAATGTGAGTCTGCGGACAAGTCTTTTAAAAACACGTAATATTTTACCTTTCAAGCCTTCAGCCGGAATTTCACGATAAGAACGATTTATAGAATATCTGTTCATTTTATCAAGTGAATCAAGCAATTTAATATTTATATCGTCCTTTTCAGGATAAGTATCAGATGCTTTATTGGTAATGCCCGAAAGTTTTTGTACAATAACTTCTGTTTCAATACTATCATATTCTATACTCAAAATTATAACCTCCAATTATGTTCGATACTTAACCAGCCTGTACTTCTGTCATCTGAAACCACTTCAAATTCACAATATTTTCTAAAGAAGTCCATAGGAGTTCCATCTGTATCGACTATTGCCACATTCAGAATATACTTTCCGGAGAGCAACGGCAACTTATCAATATCAACCGAAATAACACCATCTATATTTTTAGGATTAATTTTAAGGCGGTCAATTTGTGTATTATTTCCATAAAGGCATTTACCTTCCAGTGTATAAAATCCGAATCCAAAAACATATTCAT
>CAZTUV010000101.1:0-7573 GCA_964616595.1 uncultured Alistipes sp. | reverse complement strand
TAATAATATACACTTATCTTTCTGAAATGGGTGCTGACGTTATGTACTATATTCCGGAACGTTCAGAGGGATATGGGCTTAATAATGATGCAATAGACCAGATTTATGAATCGGGTGCAAAGCTGATACTTACCGTTGACAATGGTATTTCTGCTGTTAATGAAGCTAAATATATATATAGTCTTGATATGAAACTGGTTATTACAGACCATCATCAGGAGGGTGAGATTCTTCCTGATGCAGAGGCAATTGTAGACCCTCACCGTCATGATTGTGATTCTCCGTTCAAGTATATGTGTGGTGCAGGAATTGCTCTTAAACTTGTTGCAGCTATGGAAGGTGACTATACGATTGCTATGGAACAGTTCGCTGACCTTGCTGCAATAGCAACTGTTGCAGATATAGTAAGCATTACAGGTGAAAACCGCTATTTAGTTTCATATGGAATAAAACTTATTAATAATACTGACAGACCAGCACTTATGGCATTAAAAGAGGTTTGTAAAATTAATAAATCTGTTGATACTACATCAATTGGTTTCAGAATTGCACCACGGATTAATGTGGCAGGACGTTTTGGTTCGCCTAAAATTGCTATGGAGCTTTTTCTGAGTGAAAGCTATGATGAAGCTTTGGAAATTGCCAAGGATTTAGATGATTTAAATGAAGAACGTAAAAAAACTGAAAATGATATTATAAATGATATTTATCACATGATTGATGAAAATCCGGAAATTATACGTGAAAGGATTATTTTTGTATGTGGTAAGAACTGGCATCATGGTGTTGTAGGGATTGTTGCTTCACGTATGGAAGAACGTTTTGGGAAACCATGTTTCATAGCTTCAGAAAATAATGGAGAAATAAGAGGGTCTGCAAGAGCATTTGGAGACTTTTCTGTTTTTGATGCACTTTCGTATTGTGCAGAAACGCTTGAAAAATTCGGTGGTCATATAGGAGCAGGAGGATTTACAATAAAACAAAATATGAAAAATGAGTTTTATGCAATGTTGAAAAAATATGCTCTTGAAAAACATAAATTTATGCCATTGTTGAAACTTCAGGCAGATGCATTTTTATTGCCGGAAATGATTGATATTTCTGTCATAGAAGAATTAAAAATCCTTGAGCCTTATGGCTTTGATAATGAAAAACCAAAGTTTCTAATATGTAATGCCCATGTAAATGAAATTGTTTCATTATCAGAAGGAAAACATTCTAAGCTGCGTATTGAAACAGGTAATCGTATAATTGATGCATTGGCGTTTTTTAAACCAGTTGATAGTCTTATGATAAAAAGAGGCGAAATATGTGATATAATTGTAACACTTGGAGTTAATGATTTTAATGGTGTTAAAAATGTTAATTTGTTTGTTGAGGATATTCGCCCCAGCCGTTTTGAACAGAATAAATATTTTGCTGCAAATAATGCTTTTGATATGCTTATGCGTGGTGAAGAACTGCCAAAAAGTTATTATCAGAGCATGCTTCCTACACGTGACGAAACTGCACACATATATAAATGTATTCCAGACTCCGGAATATCTTTTGATTGCTTGTATATTAAATTAAGTTCTGCTATGAATTATTGTAAATTTTCAGTAGCTATTGAGGCACTCCAACAACTAAAATTAATTTCTTTTTCATATTCCGATACCATTATAAAAAGAGTAACTGTTAATCATAAAGTTGACATTAGTTCTGCACCGATACTGATTTCACTTTCAGTTAAAGTAAATTAAATAAATTATCTGAATTTCAGAAAGGAGAATTTATTATGGATTCTAAAAAAAATGAAAACATTGTTTCAGTTGATAGTATGGATTATCTGAATAGTATTCCAGATTTTGACGATAATTTCACAATTGAAACACTTATTCAGAAAATCCTCACCGATGACAAACAATATGACCTCAGTAAAATTATTTCTGCATATCAGTTTGCCGAAAAAGCCCATAGAGGTCAAAAACGCTCATCAGGTCAGGATTATATAATACATCCGCTTGCTGTTGCATATAGTTTACTTGAATTGGGAATGGATACAGATACAATATGTTCTGCTTTGCTTCATGATGTCATAGAAGATACTTCAGCTACTTTTAATGAACTGAAAAAGAGATTTGGGCAAGATGTAGCATTATTGGTCGATGGGGTTACAAAGCTTGGAAAAGTACCATATTTCAATCAGAACGAACAACAAGCTGAAAATATTCGTAAAATTCTCCTTGCAATGTCACAGGATATCAGAGTTATAATTATAAAGCTTTGTGACAGACTTCATAATATGAGGACACTTAAATATTGCTCTTTGGATAAACAAAGAAGAATAGCTCATGAAACTATGAATATCTATGCTCCTATTGCACATCGTCTTGGTATAAAGGCTGTAAAAGACGAACTTGAAGATTTGTCGTTTCATTATCTTGACCCGTTTGCATATGCCGAAATTGAAAATACTCTTGAAAATAAAAAGGAAGAACGTGAGAATTTTATTGAAACTGTAAAAAAACGTATCTCAGAACGTCTTGCATCTTCCAGTTCATTTTCTGAAAAGCCTTTTGTTGACGGACGTGTAAAAAGTATTTATGGAATATACAAGAAAGTTTTTATGAAAGGTAAAACAATTGACCAGATTTATGATAAATATGCTGTACGTGTTATAGTTAAAACAAGAGAGGAATGTTTCAGTGTATATGGTCTGATATGTGATACATTTACACCTATTCCAGGGCGTTTTAAGGATTATATTTCCAATCCTAAAGAAAATATGTATCAGTCACTTCATACGACTGTGCTAAGTAAGGAAGGAATACCATTTGAAGTTCAGATAAGAACATGGGAAATGCATGAAATTGCTGAATATGGCATTGCAGCTCATTGGAAATACAAGGAAGGTATATACGGCAAGGATAAAATGGAAGAACGTTTGTCATGGGTACGAAAAGTTCTTGAGGCTCAGCAGACGTCTGATGATGTAGAAGAAATCGTTTCTATTATCAAGACAGACCTTGCACCTGATGATATTGCTGTAATTACTCCTAAAGGAATGTCGGTTTCATTACCGGTTGGTGCGAATGTAATAGATTTTGCATATAAGATTCATACAAAAGTCGGTCATAGAATGGTCGGGGCTAAAGTCGACGGGAAAATGGTTGCATTTGATTATAAGCTCCATACTGGAGAAGTTTGTGAGATAATCAAGAGCAAAGACGAAAATAAAGGGCCTAATCGTTCGTGGCTTAACATTGTGACAACCAGCGAAGCACGTTCAAAGATACGTTCATGGTTTAAAAAGGAGTGCCGTGAAGAAAATATTAAAGAAGGAAAAACTCAGCTTCAAAATGAATTTAACCGCAATAAAATTTATCTTCCTGAGGATAAATTTGATGAGTTTATGGCTGATGACCTTAAAAGACACAATTGTGCTACTATTGATGATTTTTATGCATCAATAGGTTATGGTGGTGTTTCGCTTAATAAAGTAATTCCACGTCTTAAGGACAAGTATCAGAAAAATTATGTTGATAAAGGAAACGGAGAACCTTCAGTAGTTCCACTCGTAAGGCCAAAAAATAACATAAAAAACAGAATCATTCTTGATAAAATTGATGACCTTGCTGTTAAATTTGCACAATGTTGCAATCCTTTGCCGGGTGATGATATCGTTGGATATATAACAAGGGGATATGGTATTTCAGTTCATACTACTGAATGTACTAATTATCGTGCAGCAGTTAAAAGAAACATTCCGGAAGAAATGGAAAGATGGTATGATATACAATGGTCTGAAGAATGTAATTCACAATTACAAACAAGTTTTGTAGTGACTGCTTTGGACCGTGTCGGCTTGCTCCATGATATTTCCGAAATTCTTTTTGAGGCAAGAGTGCCTATAATTCATTCTGCATCAAGAAGACTGAAAAATGGTAATGCATTATTTGAAAGTACGATAGTTATTTCCAGTACTGAGCAGGTAAAGAATCTTTTTGACAAGCTCAGGAAAGTTAAAGATGTAATAACAGTCGAACGTTCAACTATTTAATAATAAAAAGGAGAAAATCATGAAAGTCCATACTTTACAGCTTGGAATGTTACGGGCAAATTGTTATGTAGCAGAAACTGCTCCAAATCAGTGTATTGCTATTGATGTAGGAGGAACACCCAGATTATTACTTGAATTTCTTACTATGAAGAAACTTAAACTTAGTAAGATTTTGCTTACTCACGGTCATTTTGACCACATTAATGGTGCTGAAGAAGTATCTGAAAAAACAGGTGCAGAAATATTTGTTCATGAAGATGATGCTCATATGCTTGGTAGTTCAGGCAGTTCTCTTTCTGAACTTGTAGGTTGTACAGAATTTAATCCCATATCACAATATACTATTGTTCATGATGGTGACGTTATTCATGATGGTGATTGTGATTTTAAGGTTCTTCATACTCCCGGACATTCAATGGGCAGTGTTTGTTATATATGCAATGATGTAATATTTTCAGGAGATACTTTGTTTTGCTGTTCGGTTGGAAGAACGGATTTTCCGGGAAGTAATCCTCGGCTTATGGTTGATTCGCTTGAAAGATTATATAATATTAGCGGAAACTATAAAGTCTTAACAGGACATGGCGATAAAACAGAACTTCAATATGAAAAAAATTCAAATCCATATTTTAGGAGATTCAGAAAATAATATGAATGATATTTTAAAAATGCCGGTTGTATTAATCGGCAATTCTTTTAAGTATGAAATAGAGTCAACTCTTAAAATGTTTTTTCCAACAGAAAAGTTTCAATTTTCTAACGATATAAATAATGCTGTTGGAAACCGTTTTGTAGTTGTCGGAAAAGATTTTAATAAGATTTATACTGATGTAATGATTAATGGAACAATTTTCCATAATCAAAAAGACGTTATTATAGATGACAATAAATATATCGAACATGAACTATGTCGTATGATATATCACATTCTTAAAGATGCATTGGAAATAACTCCTGCCTGGGGTCTTATGACTGGAATACGTCCTGTTAAAAAGGTTACTGAACTAATGGAGCAGGGAAAAAGTTTTGAAGAAATAAAAAGTATTCTTACTGAAAAGTATGAACTCTCTCCGGGAAAATTAAATCTTGCATATAATACAGCTGTAAATCAATTGCCCATAATACGCAAAATCAATCGTAAAGCAGTAAGCTTGTATATTTCAATACCATTTTGTCCGTCGAGATGTAGCTATTGTTCATTTGTATCACATTCTATTGAATCAGCAAAAAAACTCATTCCTGATTATGTAGCATGTCTTTGTCGTGAACTTGAAATTATCAGTAACATAATAAAAGAAACTGATACTAAGATTGATACTGTATATTTTGGCGGGGGAACACCTACGGCAATTCCTGCTGAAGATATTCGTACTATTATGGAATGTGTGGAAAATCACTTTGATTTGAATAGTATACGGGAATATAGTTTTGAGGCTGGCAGACCGGATACGATTACAGAAGAAAAGCTTCATATAATTAAAGAATATGGTGCAAACAGAATTTCAATCAATCCTCAGACTCTTAATGATGATGTTTTAAAAGTCATAGGACGAAAACATTCCGGAGATGATGCCATTAAGGCTTTTGAACTTGCACGTAAAATAGGCTTTGAAAATATAAACACAGACCTTATTGCCGGACTGCCTACTGAATCAGCTGAGAGTTTCAGGAACACCCTTGATAAGATTGTTGATTTGTCTCCTGAAAGTATAACTGTTCATACTCTTACACTTAAACGTGCTGCAAACCTTTTTGTACATGGTAGTGAAAATATTAAAAACCCAGCTTCCGAAATGGTTGATTATAGTATAGAAAAACTTATGAATAATAATTATTTTCCTTATTATATGTATCGTCAGAAAAATACAGTTGACAATCTTGAAAATGTAGGTTATTCTAAAAAAGGATTTGAAAGTTATTATAACATTTATATTATGGACGAAACTCAAACTATTATCGGAGCAGGTTGTGCAGCCTCTACTAAACTTGTTTACCCTGATAACAGAATTGAACGAATACATAATTATAAGTTCCCTTATGAATATATAGGAAACTTTGAACAACTTATGGCAAAGAAAAAGGAGATAACAGAATGCTTGAAAAAAATAGCTTTATAACTGCTGAAATAACAGCAATAACTTCTGAAGGAAATGGAGTCTGTCGAAAAGACGGAATGGCAGTTTTTGTACCAGATACAGCAATAGGGGATAAAGTAAAAATAAAAATAGTAAAAGTACTTAAAAATTATGCTTATGGAATAATTGATGAAATTATAACTCCGTCATCTGATAGAATAATACCTGATTGTTCTGTTTATAAAAAATGTGGAGGTTGTACATTTCGTCATATAGATTATAAAGTTGAATGTGAAATAAAAAATAATATTGTAAAAGATGCTTTTCAGAGAATAGGTGGCATAAAGCCAGAGTTTGATGATTTTATAAGTGCAGAAGAAACGAATCGTTATAGAAACAAAGCACAATATCCATTAGCTTATGTTGATGGTAAAGCGGTATGCGGTTTTTATGCTGAACGTACTCATAGAGTTATTCCAGTTACTGATTGCATATTACAACCTGAAATTTTTAAAGATATTCTTAATACTGTACTTGAATATATTAATTCACATAAAATATCGGTTTATTCTGAAAATACAAATACAGGGATTATGCGTCATGTATATATACGTCAAGGACACTATTCTGGTGAAATAATGCTTTGTCTTGTAGTAAGGAAAGATATTTCAAGACAACTATCAGCACTATGTCGAACTATCACGGAAAAGTTTCCATCTGTAAAAAGCATTGTAATGAATATAAATTCCAATAAAACAAATATTATTCTTGGTCAGAAATGTATTACTTTATATGGCAATGACACTATTTCAGATATTATGTGTGGTAATAAAATAGAAATTTCACCATTGTCATTTTATCAGGTCAATACGGTTCAAGCAGAAAGGGTTTACCAGAAAGCTTTGGAATTTGCTTCACCATCGTTAAATGATACGATTGCTGATTTGTATTGTGGAGCAGGTACTATAGGTCTTTCAATGGCTAATAATGCAAAAAAAATAATAGGGATAGAAGTTGTTCCTGATGCTGTTGAAAATGCTCAGAAAAATTCAATTATAAACAATATTTCTAATGCAGAGTTCCATTGTGGAGACGTTGAAGAAATCTTGAAAAAGCTGAATATCTTTCCTGATATAATCGTTATAGACCCTCCACGTAAAGGCTGTTCATCAGAAACTATTCGTATTATTTCTGAATCTTCACCTCAAAAAATAGTTATGATTTCATGTAATCCATCAACCGCCGCAAGAGATGCTAAAGCTTTTAGTGAATATGGTTACTTTGTTGACAAAGTTTGTGGAGCTGATTTGTTTCCTCGTACAAGGCACGTTGAGTGCGTGGTATTGATGTCAAGGAAGCAAGGATAATAGATGAAAAAGGCTTGAAATCAAGGCTTTTTCGAGAATTTCGGACGATTATATCAATTCTAAAATCTTCACTCCTTACACTATGTGCA
>CAZTUV010000100.1:0-7578 GCA_964616595.1 uncultured Alistipes sp. | reverse complement strand
ATATAATATTATAAAGGAGAAAAATATGGAATTAAAAAAAGTTAATGATGTAACTTTTATTGATGGTGGTGTATGTGCATCAAAAGGATTTAAAGCAAATGGTATCCAATGCGGACTTGCTCACAAACCTCTCACAAATACAGAAAAAAATTCAGATGTTGCAAATAATGCACTTCCTGCCAAAAAGAAAAACGACCTTGCACTTATCGTTGCGGACAAGGAATGTACAGCAGCAGCAGTTTATACTACAAATAAAGTTAAAGGGGCTCCTATTCTTGTAACAAAAGAACATATTAAAAATGGCATTGCAAAGGCTGTTATTGTTAATTCTGTAAATGCTAATACATGTAATGCTGACGGAGTTCAAAAAGCTGAGAAAATGTGTAGTCTTGTTGCAGATGAAACGGGACTTAATGTTGATGATATAATAGTTGCATCTACTGGAGTTATAGGACAAATTCTTCCTATCGAACCTATCGCAAACGGAATGAAAAAACTTGTCAGTGGTCTCACTTATGACGGAAATTCAAGAGCTGTTGAAGCTATTATGACTACTGATACTCAGGTAAAAGAAGTAGCTGTACAATTTGAACTTGGTGGAAAAACCTGCACTATGGGCGGTATGTTAAAGGGTAGTGGAATGATTCACCCTAATATGGCTACAACTCTTACATTTATCACAACAGATGCTGATATTTCCGCCGAACTTCTTCAAAAAGCTTTAAGTGACGTTGTAAAGATTACTCTCAATCGTGTCAGTGTTGACGGTGATACCTCTACAAATGATATGGCTTGTATTCTTGCAAATGGAATGGCTGAAAACGTTCCTGTAATAAAGGAAAATGAAGATTTTGCAAAATTTGTTAATGCTTTGTATGCCGTAATGATGAACCTTGCACGAAAAATGGCTCGTGATGGTGAGGGTGCTACAAAACTTATCGAATGTATCTGTCATGGTGCTGAAAATGAAAAGACTGCTGAAATTGTAGCAAAATCCGTTATCACTTCCAGTCTGTTCAAAGCCGCAATGTTTGGTGAGGACGCTAACTGGGGCAGAATACTTTGTGCTGTCGGATACGCAGATGCTGATTTTGATATAAATAAAGTTGATGTTTCTATTGGTTCAAATAAAGGCTGTATCAACGTTTGTCAAAATGGTGCTGGCGTTGAATTTTCAGAGGAAAAGGCAAAGGAAATCCTTGAAGAAGAAGAAATAATTATAAATATTTCAATAGGCAATGGTATAGGAATGGCTATTGCATGGGGTTGTGACCTTACTTATGATTACGTCAAAATAAACGGAGATTACCGTTCTTAAACGGAGGAAACACTAATGGAAAAAATTTCAAACAGTGATAAATCACAAGTGCTGATTAATGCACTTCCATATATTCAAAAGTACAACAACAAAATCCTTGTTATCAAATATGGTGGAAATGCCATGACCAACAAAGAACTTAAAGATGCTGTAATGACTGATATTGTTTTATTGTCATTAGTAGGAGTTAAAGTAGTACTTGTTCATGGTGGTGGCCCTGAAATTAATGATATGCTCGGCAAACTTGGTATTGAAAGCCGTTTTGTCAATGGATTGCGTTATACTGATGATGCTACCATAGATGTTGTCAAAATGGTTCTTGCCGGTAAAGTCAACAAAGAACTTGTACAGCTTCTTGCACAACATAAAGGCAACGCTGTCGGACTTTGCGGTATTGATGATGCAATGATTACAGCAGAAAAACAAACTACTGATGATGGTCAGGACTTAGGCTGGGTTGGCAAAGTAACTGACATAAATACAAAGCCTATTCTTGATGCCCTCGCTAACGGAAACATTCCTGTAATTGCCACTGTTGCAACTGATGAACATGGAAATACTTATAATATAAATGCAGATACTGCGGCTGCAAGAATCGCTGCTGAACTGGGAGCAGAAAACCTTATCCTTATGACTGATATTGCAGGTCTCCTTAAAGATAAAAATGACCCGTCAACTCTTATTCCGGAGGTTAATGTCAGTGAAGTACCATTCCTTAAAAGACAGGGAATAATTTCCGGTGGCATGATTCCCAAAATTGACTGTTGCGTTGAGGCTGTAAGACGAGGTGTTCATAAAACAGTTATTATAGATGGACGTGTACCACACTCTATTCTGATTGAAATCCTTTCAAATGAAGGTATAGGTACGCAGTTTGTATAAAAAAATGACAGATAAACAAAAAATTTACCTGATAGTTTATTATTAAGTCTTGATTCTTTATTTTAGCAAAAACCTCCGCTTTTATGCAGAGTAAAAGTGGAGGGAATTATATTTACTCTTATTGACAATAAAAAAAAATAATGTTATACTAAATATAATATAAGTTATATACAATAAGGGATTATTAAGTTACTCTCTTTTTCTTTTATTTAAGACTGACATTAATTTAACTAAAGTAACTAATATATACTTTTTTAACTCCGCTATAAGTCAGATAGTTAATAATACATGGATTTATCGTTTATTAGAGAAAGATTATATTACATAGAACTGAAACTTGTTATAAGTTATTACATATATTAAGGAGATTTGTTTTATTATGAACACTATTGAAAAATTTGACAAGCACGTTATGCACTCATATGGACGTTATCCGCTTGTTGTAGAAAAGGGAAACGGCAGGCATTGTGTTGATGAAAACGGAAAAAAATACATAGATTTCGGAAGCGGTATAGGTACTAATTCTCTTGGATACTGCGATGAAAAATGGGCTGATGCCGTTTGCAAACAAGTAAGAAACGTACAACATACCTCTAATTATTACTATACAGCAATTCAGGCGGAATTTGCGGAAAAACTCTGTAATATTTCTGGATATGACTCTGTATTTTTCGGCAACAGCGGTGCAGAAGCCAATGAATGTGCTATAAAAATCGCCAGAAAATATAGTTTTGATAAGTACGGCAAAAATCGTCATAATATTATAACTCTCGTTAATTCATTTCATGGCAGAACTATGGCTACTCTTTCTGCAACAGGTCAGGAGGTTTTTCATAACTATTTCTTTCCATTTCTTGATGGATTTATAAATGTTACAGCTAATGATATAGATGACCTTAAATCTAAACTTGATGATTCTGTATGTGCTGTTATGCTTGAATACATTCAGGGCGAAGGCGGTGTAAACGCTCTCAGTCAGGAATTTATTGATGCTGTATTTGAACTTTGTAACAAAAAGGATATCCTTGTTATTGCTGATGAAGTACAAACCGGTGCCGGAAGAACAGGAAAGTTCCTTGCGGGTGAACATTTCGGAAAAAAAGCAGATATAACTACCATGGCAAAAGGCATTGCAGGTGGTATTCCTATTGGTGCCTGCCTTACTACTGAAAAATGTAGTAATGTACTTACAGCCGGCACTCATGGTTCTACATTCGGTGGAAATCCTATTGCTTGTGCCGGAGGTATCGCTGTTATTGACAGACTTGAAAGCAAAGGTTTCCTTGAATCAGTTTCACAAAAAGCTGATATGTTTAGAAACAGACTTTTAAAATGCAGTGAAGTTAAATCAGTCAGTGGAATCGGTCTCATGATTGGTATTGAACTTAAATCTAAAAATGCATCGGATATTGCAAAAAAAGCACTTGATAAAGGACTTCTGGTACTTACAGCAAAAACTAAATTAAGACTTTTGCCTCCTCTTACTATATCATCTGAAGAAATAGAGGAAGGACTTGAAATTCTTATTGATATACTGGAGGAATGATTCATGGAGTTAATCTTACTTATAAAGGGAAATAATAAATATACTGTTGAAGATAAAAAATCAAGGTTACTTTATACAATTAAGAAAAAAGGATTTAATAATTCGAGACTCACTTTACTTGATGCAAGCAATTATAATCTTTATACCCTTATGACAACAAGTGAAATGTCATATACAATCATTCTCAATGACGATACCTTTATGCTTATTAACTGTAAATCAAAATTCCTTAATCCTACTATAAATTGTGATGGAAAAGAATTTAAATGTAATCTGACAAGTAAAAATAGCCGTGACTTTTCAATTATGGTAAATGATGAAGAAAAAGGTACAATAAAAACTGACGTTTCAATGTCCGGTGAACTTCAGTATATTATAACTATTGAAGACAAAATGTTCGATGATTATATACCACTTTTTGCAGTCGTAATTGATAAGATTTTTGGAGATGCCAACAGACAACCACAGGTCATTCGTCAAATTATTGAAGAAAAAAAGGAAAATAATAACTAATGAAAGGATTATCCCGTTATGAAACATTTACTTAAAATGCTTGATTTAAGCAGTGAGGAAATAATTGATATTCTTAACCTTGCTGACCAGCTTAAATATGAACTTAAACATGGTATTCCACATCCACATCTTAAAGGCAAAACTCTTGGAATGATTTTCCAGAAAGCTTCCACAAGAACAAGAGTTTCTTTTGAAACAGGTATGTATCAGCTTGGCGGTTATCCATTATTTCTTTCATCTAACGACTTGCAGATTGGCAGAGGTGAGCCTGTTCAGGATACAGCCCGAGTTCTTTCACGCTATCTTAACGGAATTATGATACGTACTTTTGAGCAGAAAGAAGTTGAAGACCTTGCAAAATATGGTAATATTCCAATTATAAATGGTCTTACAGATTTCTGTCACCCATGTCAGGTGCTTGCCGACCTTATGACAATCCGTGAATTTAAAGGAAGCTTTGATGGTCTTAAAATGTGCTTTATAGGTGACGGAAACAATATGGCTAATTCCCTTATAGTTGGTTGCCTTAAAGTTGGTATGGCTGTTTCGGTAGCTTGTCCTGAAGGTTATCGCCCGCCAGCTGAAATACTTGAATTTGCAAATAACTATGATAATTTTGAAATAACTGATTCCCCTATAAAAGCCGCTGAAAATGCAGATGTTCTTATTACTGACGTATGGGCATCAATGGGACAGGAAGGTGAAGCAGAACTCCGTAAAAAAGCTTTCACTGGCTATCAGATTAATGACGAACTTATGGCTGTTGCTAATTCTGATGCAATGGTTCTTCACTGTTTACCGGCACATCGTGAAGAAGAAATTACCGAAAAAGTATTTGAGGCTCATGCAAAGGAAATATTCGAGGAAGCCGAAAACCGTTTACACGCTCAGAAAGCTGTTATGGTAAAACTCATGGCTGACTAATTCATAAAAAATATAAATCCACTTTTGATAATAATATTAAAAGTGAATTTTTTTATTATTAATATATTTTGATATAGACTATACCTTTATATTTCTGAAAGATTTATTTAACATCATATTTATATCCACAATCCGGAATATCTTTAAATACAATATCATTCAATGTTTCTCTCATAGACAGGCAATCATTTTGTCCCACAACAATATGGTCAATCATAATTACGCCTATATTTTCGAGAACCTTAATAATTTGCTGAGTTGTAATTATATCCGTTTCAGATGGTTGTGGCTCTCCCAAAGGGTGATTATGTGCAATAATAATCATATCAACATCATTATTTAAAGAAAATCTTGTAATATCACGGCATGAAATCTTTACATCTGCATTAGTCCCCGATGAAATAAAACAATAATCTTTAATAATAAGGTCTTTTTCAAGAGCAATTACAGCAATTCGTTCACAAGCAACACCTATATAATAGTTCTTTAAAAAATCTATTGCTGTACTTACAGAATCTATCTTAGTTATATTGGACTTGTCCATATTATATAAACGGCTCATTACTGCAATCATCTTAATAAGAACGATACTTTTATCATTAAGTAACTTATCTTTCATTAAAGTTTTATGTTCAATTTTAGAGATATTTGCTATACTGCCATAACGTTCCAAAAGTGTTTCGGAAATATCAGGAATATTTTTCTTTTCTGAAAAAGAAAGAATCAATTGTAAAATTTCACTTTCCGACATAAAAATAAGACCATTATTAAAATATTCCTTTAATAGTTCATCTTTCAAAGACTTATCTTTTTTGTTTTCGTTCATATGGCTGTATGCTCCAGAAAAATATACTTGATTAATTACAAATCTGTCAGTCTGCTAACTTCATGGTATAAATTAAGACAATCCCAGTTGTTATGTTATCTGCTTCAGTTTTTCCTGCAAAATATTCATCTATATCCTGACGTTTACCAAATTGTAGATGATTTCATTTTCTGACTGATAAACTTTGTTCTTATATCTGCAACAGGAACATAACATACAGAGTATCAAAAACTAAAAGCCCCTTTTTGTTTCATAGAAAACACATTAGTTTTACTGCATATCATCACATCATATATAGGCACTTCAAGAACTTTCATAACATCGTTTATAGTTTTGCAGAAATGATAATCTCTGTGATTAGGTACTGCAAGACCTTTGCAATGATATATACCAACGACAATATTATGTGGATTTCTCTGTAATATTTCGTTTGCCAGTTCCTTATTTGTTTTTTCCATAATAGTATCCATAGAGATGCATATTGAATTTATTATTTCAAACGTATAGCTGACATTAAGTATAATACAGTAATCGCAAGGATATGAAGTCATATTATTTTTCAAATATTCAGCTATATCGAGCCTTTCATCTGAAAGTTCAGTTTTTCCCGAAAAGTTCGGATATAATCTGCTGAGTTCAGACATAAATTTAATGAACAATGCTGTATTTTGACCTATTCCCTTAATATTACAAAGTTCATTAATATCAGATTCAAATAAATCACTTATACTATTATTACTATTTTCAAGAAGCATATGAGCCATTTCATTTGTATTCATTCTTGGAATGATATAAAAAAGAAGCAATTCAATAATTTCATGTTTAAAAAAGCCTTCGCCTTCCGTTTCCATAAAGCGATTTCTAAGGCGTTCCCTATGCCCTTTATGAAGTTCAGAATTCATAAATAAAATCCTTTCGTATACCATATTAATTTGTATTGATATACTTACAATTTTTTTGATAGATTTGTCTGTTATTATAATCATTTTTTAACAATTACAATAGCAGACATAAACCTATCATAAATCCCATATCACAGCAATTAAAATTACCAATTGTATTATATCACATTTATATAACAAATGTCAATAGATTTATAAATTTTTTTAAATTCAGTCCCAATCGATTTCCTTGCCATGTTCACGAACTATTTCATAAATATCATCAGGATTCTGAATAAGATAATTTATAATTTCCTGAAACTTATTTACTTTTACAGCATTTTCGGGAGTATTTTCATAATATACTACATACATACCAGATTCAGGGTCTGAATCCATGTTTTCCAAAACATCAGGTGACTGATTCTTTAAATAATAATAAAAAAAAGCTTCCCAATTATAACCATTCATATAAGCATCGGGATTAATTTTTTCAATATTGTTTCCAATCTGCATAATTTTCTTATTATCAATATAAAAGACAAGACTAATATTTTCACTATCAGAATTTACATCTAAATATTCAGACATTCAAATACCGTTACTCAAAACCATTATAAAAGATTTTAGTAACAGTTCCTCCTTTCTTTTTTAATATAGAAATATTATTTCTGTATTTGTATCATAT
>CAZTUV010000099.1:0-7688 GCA_964616595.1 uncultured Alistipes sp. | reverse complement strand
GCAGTTACCACCGATTCGTGAAAGCCTGTGACCGCATTCCGAACAGTATGTACGGCTTCTAATTTCCTGTAAATCTTCCGAAATTACGCACACAGAAGTTGCTTTCTGAACACGCTTTTTATTCGCAATTTTAAAGGTTTCCTCATCGATAATCTGCGGATATTTGCCGTTTCCGAGATACCTTTCGTTCTCGATTATACTACCGTATGTGTTTTCGGAAGATCAGTACCCTCAGTCAAAATATTGACATTGATAAGCACCTGTATCTCGCCTTTTCGATATTGTTCAATCTTGCGTTCATTGTCCGCATTGGAAACAGTTATACCTGTTATCATATCCTGAACTTCAGAAATAATAAACTCTGATTTAACTCCGTATTTCTTGCCTTTTTCATTAAAAAGCGCATTTAAGGCAATTGCATGATTTTTATTCAGTGCGAATACGATAGTTGGTTTGTATTTTTTATAATTGCTCAGATATTCATCTACGATGAATCTGTTACGTTCCTTACTGTCAGCGTATCATTTGCAATATCTTCGGGCAGTATATCCAGATTTTCTATGCTTTTCAGCGCCTTTATTCCCAAATGTTCTGTGAACTGTATTTTTGTGTCACAAGGCTTAAAAATCGGCGTTGCAAGAATGCCTTTTTTAATAAGAGCGTCAAGATCAGTTTTATATACGATATCGTCTGTAAAAACCTGCTTTAATGCACCTTGCTCGTCCTCAGAAGTACGGAACGGAGTTGCCGTAAGTCCAAGAGAAGCTTCATAGATTTTGTATGCTCTGAAACGTAATGAATAATTCTTTTGTAGGATTTTGCAACCGCATGATGTGCTTCGTCAATCACAAGATATATCTCCTCACCGTTCAGCCAGTCTCTCAGTCTGTCCAAACTGCGAACAATACTGTCTTTGCCTGCGATAATGATATTATCGGTCCTTTTGATATGTACAGGTTTGTCGTGCATACCTGAAATAATACGATAACTAAATACAGTGCGGTTCACCATATTATCTGTATAGGCATTTCGTGCAAAAGCTTCTGCAACTTGTTCGAGAAGCAAATGTCTGTGGGCAAGCCAGAGTATTTTCTTTCCATTATCCACAGCGTTTCTTAGCAGCCAATATGCTGCTGTCAAAGTTTTTCCGCCACCAGTAGGCAGTACAAGCAGAGTGCGAAAAACTCCCTTTTTATCCATAGCATCCAGTTTCTTTAATGCCTCTTCCTGATGCTCATAAAGCTGCCTGGGGTTTCTGCCATTTGCAGACGTAATGGTTTGTGCGTTTATATTTTCTAACATAATTGGCATGTTTTTCACCTCAAATTCAATTTAGCCTATGAGAACGAGTGAGGATGCCCTCATAGGCTGTATAAGTGTTTGCTTTTAGAATTTAAACACTCTATAAGACTTCTCCGTTTAAGAAGAGAAGTCCTAACAATGTTTAAACTGATTATATACCTTTTAAATCATCAAGATGCGAACCATAATCACATATCCAATTTGCCAATTCCTTGATTTTAATATTTTCGGTAAGATGTTTGCTTCCTTCTTCTGATGAGAAGAATACATTTATTTGAGTATTATGATAATAAACACAAAACGAAACATAAACTTCGCCGCTTGAACTACTTCCTTTTGAAAATACACAACTCGAAACGTCAATAGCTGATCTGTCAAACTTTATCCCAAATATCATTTTGAAGATTTCTTTAAACTTTTCAACGCAGTCAGCATCTGACTGTACAATGGCTGTTAAAGCTTCATTAGAAAAGTTTTCAGAGAAGTCGGAAACATCTGTGCTTATAAAAGTCAAATAAACTTTAACATCATCTTGTAATAATCCACACTCAACTATGTCTTTTATTGGAATATATGAAGTTCTTACAGTATCGCATGTATAAGTAATGTTTTGAATTTGGTTATCAATATCCGTAACGCAGTATTCATAAGCTTCAAACTCATCATCAACCATTCTTTCAAACATATTCATATTATTTTATCTCCTGACATTTTTATAATTTCATTTGCATACTACCAATTCCTCAAGTGTTGATATCATTATATCATGTCAAGTGTACCATAAACAGTACTATGAATATTTTTAAGTATCATTTCCATACATTTTCGTTACTTCCAAATCAAGATTCCTAACTTCATCTGCCACCCACTGCGGTGAAAGAATCAAAGCTCCTGCACCAAATCCGATTATCCATGAAAGAAAAGTCGGACTTACTGCCGCTTTAAAAGTTGCCTGAAAACATTCCACATCTTCCGTTTCACGTAATATCACATTATCGCCAAAACGGTCGATTATAACGTTCAAATACGAGATATGAAATAAGGCTGTGATATGTTCAACTTCACCGTCAAACATAGAGAACATCGGCTTGACATACTCTGCCGCATTGAATTTTTCCTTTGGCATAATTCTTTTTTCTTTACTTATTTCAATATCGACCATCTTGTCCACACGGTAATGAACATAATCTTCATATTTATCATTATAAGAAATCAGATAATAATTCTCATTATCAAAGGTCAGTGCAAGAGGATTAGCAGAATATGGTTCGCCGTTTTTGCGGAAAACCTTTTCTCTTTTGATATTATAATCAAAGTATCGAAACGTGACTTTTCGATTTTCTGCAATTGCATTATGAAGTGTATCTACGTTGTAGAGAATACACTCATTCATGGCTTTTATCCGGTCATAGATGTATATTTGTTCAGAAAATTTGCATGACTGCGGTTTGCTTGCAAGCTGTTTCAGTCTTTTTATGATGGATTCACTTTTCTTTTTTGTTATGAATTTGGAAGACTGTATGCTGTCAATGAGAATTTTAAGTTCCGATGTTTCAAAAAGTCTGGAACCTAAAAAGTATTCGCAGGTCTTACTCTTTCGCATAACGATATCTATTCCAAAATCTTGCAGAGTTCGGATATCATCATAGATAGAACGCCTTGCAGCTGAAATTCCGTTCTGTTCCAGCTTGTCAATCATCTGATTTACGGTGAGAGTATGTTCTTCGTCAGTTTCTTCGTAGAAGAACTTCAAAAGATACAGGAGTTTTTGTTTCTGGTTTTCGGATTTTGGCATATTATGCACTTCCTGACTTAACAAATCTTTATTTAACTTTATATCAATATTCCCTCAAAATAATCCATCTCATGCTGAATAATTTGCGTCTCAAAGTCCTTGAATGTCTGTTTTTTTTTTTGAAATTTTTATCAAAATATTCTACTACAATAATAAGAACGTTTTGCAGAACGCTGTCCAAATAGTGACAAGCACACTTCTTCTACATTATAATACTGCTTAGAATGGTCTACGATCTTTGAATTTTTAATGATTATTTTTATTATATCATATTTTTCCTGTATAAGCAACAAAATGCGAAGCTGTAGATTTAAGCTCCGCATTTTATAATAAATATTCTTATCACTCGAAAAAATCTCTGTAAATCTATCAAAATTAAGCCATATCGAAATCCCGTAAGGGTGTGGAATCATGTTTTTATTCATATGGACAAAAAAATATCCTCGCAAACAACGTGTTTGCGAGGATTTCTGTCTAAGAACGGTAATTTTGATACAAATGTGACCTTGTTGATTACCGTTTTCTTTTGGTGGAGTGCGCTTTATTTTAGGTGGGCGTTTTCTGTTGGTGCACCGCACTGAATTGCACCTCAAAATTGCATGTCCGATTTTTATAGGAGAGTTTATGGCGAAATACCAGTTATTATTTGTATTCACCAACTAAAACGCAGCTTACATTTCGCTCAACTCTCTATCAAGCATTTCACAAGCGTTTGGAAAAACTTTACGAAAATCTTCAACCTTACTATATTGTCCAGTCATAATATACGATGTGTATTCGGCAAAAAACTCGCTTAATTGATTATATGTTGCTTCATTTCCTTCATACCAGTAATATGATTTTTTATCTTTCCAACCATTATCGTTAGTATCTTTCCAATCATATCTTAGATGTCCATAACCAGATGCAGTAAACGAAAAATTATCACCTCCATGCCCTGCGATTGTATTATTAGTTAAACCACCAACAATATCTGATACTCCTGGGTTTCTAAATATTGCATTACCTTCAATTGCAGCTTTGATAGCATTATATACTGTTTTTTCATACGGATTAAGGGTTGTCCACTTTTTTCTTCCATCAAGAAGAGCATCTATAACTTGTGATTTACTTTTGTCATTAAGCTTTGCAAATCCGAGAGATTCATTACCACTATTAACAACGCGAGTCACAATGTTACGTAAATCTGAGTACATAGCATTATAAAGTTCCCCGCCTAGCTTGTCCCTAGTGAAAAACCTTCTATCTCCACGTTTAGCTGAGCTATCTTCATCGAATCCATTATTCAAATAATCATCAATACCATGCCCTATCTCATGAAATATTGTTGTATAAGCACCGTCTGTATTGTTTATACCATCAGCATTATTACTTCCTGATATATCGCCATTAAGATCAATACATATCATTCCATAATCAGTATTAGTATCCGGATCAGTAAATGAACCGTAATAAGCAGAGCTATATTCTTTTCCCTTGTGAACTCCATTCCAAGAGAACACACACATTTTTGATACATAACTAAAGAAAATATCGTGGTATGCCCCTTCAGATTTATATGCAATATACTTTATATATGATACATCTTCTTTTATTATACCATTTTTTGACGAATTGTCAAAAAAGGTATCCATCGCAATTTTTTCTTCTGGATTTAATTTTTCATATATCGAGTTGTACTGACTAACCTTCTTTTTATCAGTCTCAGACATATTCCCATTGATACTTACACCCGAAAGGTAATCCAACACCGCCTGAATTCTTGTTTCATCTTCAACAGAGAGGGAGTCATAATCCAAAGCAAGCAGTTGTTCAACATACTTATCAAATTCTTCCTGGGACATATTCTCTAAGTCTTCGCTATTATACAGCGCATAACCATAGGTGAATCTATCGCCCCAGTTTTTATATAACCATTCTGCTAAGCTGTCAGTGGCGATATCAGTTGAAACATCATGCGAATAGTTATACACTGATTTATACATCTTAGTTAGTTCTCGGATACAAGAAGCCACTCGATTATCAGTAACCTGAACTGTAAGTACAAAAGCATCGATTTGTCTTTGTGTCGCATTCAAGCCGGATATTTGCTCTTCCTGGATTTTAGTTGCTGTAGAAAGTGACGCAATCGCTTTATCCACAACAGGGCTATCAATAGCAAGGATTTTCGAATACAATTTTGTTAATCCTGCTGCATAACTACTCACTTCAGCCCGAACATTATTAATGATGTTCGGCATGTTATTGATTTTATTTTTGTACAGTTCTATTTTTGCCATACTATCACCTCTTTAATAGGTTGATTTTAAGCAGAGTACTTTTATTAAGTTGTTCTCTCATTTTTGAGTAAAATTCTGAATTTCATCAACATCACTGTCCATAAACAAGAGGAACACCCGATTCTAATGACGGATCAATACTATCAAGAACAGAATCAAATACTGTATTCTTAATATATTCTTTTAATGATTCTTTGATTGTAACATCATTTGTGCCGAGATAAAGTCTAGTAATCGCAAGTTTTACAATATCCAAAAAATCATCATAAGACATTTTATAAGTCTCATCCTCAAAGGTTTCGAATTGATAATATTCTTTATTATCATCCGAATTCTCAAAAGAGCACCAACAAAGCTCTGCGGTCCAGTTTTCTTTCTTATCAACACATTCAATAAATTTCTTAAAATGACACATCGGTACAGTATTGATAAGCAACTTTACACATTCATTTGCCTCATTGTTAACAAGTAAATTCATAAAAACTCCTTCCGTTTAAACCGATGGATACATGGTAATAAGCTTATTATCTCTAATATAAAAATTCCATTCTTTACCGGAATTATCAAATGCAGTAGCAGAACCTGCATTTACAGATTCAGGAACATTTGCATACGCTTCCAAGCCACGATCAATAAAATCATCGGTGCTGATTACATTTGAATCATATATGGTCTTAGTAGCTTTTCCTGTTCTTGTATTTGCTGTATATTCAACATAAGTAACACCATCCATACCACTTACATTTTGAATGTTATCTGTTAAATCGCCACCAGCATTATCAAGTTCACTTAAAAAGCAACTTTCTTCATGACAACCATTTATTCTACCATCAGGTTTGGCTCCATCTGTTGATTTTCTTCCCTCAAGATGATTTTTAATATCTTGTCTGTTTTGAGGTGTACAATTTTTATTATGCACCCAAACCTTACAATCACCAACAAAATAAGTATGATAATCCTCAACCTTTTATATCACTTCACTATTTACAAGTTTTCAGAATTGTTAAAAAATTGCTTCATTTCATCAAGCTGATTAACAATATCCTTCATTTCATCTTTTTCAATGATAACTTCTGTAGTTTCAAAATTTTCCAAAACATGGGTAGATTCTACAGGATTATATATTAATTTCGCAGCAAGAATTCGTATCATGCCCTCTCCTTCAACTACAAAAATAAAATTATCATTATCAGTTAAATCCGTTGTCGAAAGAAGATAACGATAGTCATTTTCATCATCACTCTCAAAATCTGGATATACAAGTTGATATAATGCCTTAATTGCACTGTCTTTATCCATGTTATAAATAACTTCATTAACTGGAATCGCTATTAATGAATTTCGAACATCACTAACGCTTACAGATAATATTGCGTTTATCGCAATCTCTGGAAACAGCTTCCCATTAACACAAAACGCAAAAAAACCGTTATTATCCGTTAATGACGCGTTCCATGCCGCAACTCTATCAAATATTATCGAAAATTTATACGGATCTCCTATTAACATATTACCATCCTTTCGGCTTCATGCCAAATGCTTTAAGTATATCTTTTGGAACGTCTTTTGAACGTAAAGAATTCGTACCTTGATTAGTGGAGCCACACCAGTGCCATTCTGTTCCTTCTGCATTGCTAGGGAAAAAGCGATGAAGAGTATCCGTTGATTTTTCGTAAGTATACCTCTGATTTGGCTTGATAGTTGAAGCTCTAGAATTTTCAAATAATTCAAACGAATTCTTAGGCTCTATACCAGCATTCGGACGATTTCCTGGTTGGCCACGTGTGTGTTTCGTATTAGACTTATATGTTAACCCATTCTTTTCTGATTTTCTCGGTTCTGGTACAGGACACTGATCGTTATGCACCCAAACAGCACAATTACCAACAAAGTAAGTATGATAATCCTCAACCTGGAAGTTATACACATCAACAAGCTCAGCGGTTTCTTCAATAAAGAATTCCTCAACCAGCAAATCCTCACCATTAACGCTGATAAGCTTATCACCAACAAGCAATTTACCTGCTTCAATAAAGCCTCTACCTTGAACATAGAACGGATGATTATCCGTTGTAACAATTTCTTCACCGTTAATTGTAAGATGAACAAGCTTGTCCACCTGACGAATATACGTTTCAAGAACAGTTTTTCCAGCAGTTTCAAGCGTATCCGGATTCGTCGAAATAACGATATCCCCAGCCTTGATTTTCTCAATAGCAACAAGACCAGAAGCTGTAAGCACCATTGTTCCTGCAACAAAGCAAGCCATATTCTGTGATGCAGCACCTGAAAATGAGGATACCATGCTCACA
>CAZTUV010000098.1:0-7758 GCA_964616595.1 uncultured Alistipes sp. | reverse complement strand
GTATTGACAAACTGATTAGTTTGTTGTACAATATAGTATGTGTATTTATAATTTATGGCAAAAATATACCCTTTTTCCAACACTTTTTATTAATACAACATACTAATAATGTGAAAAATCAATAACAAATGTTAAATATAATCAGATATACTATTATTGTTTCCCATATTAAAAAATATACTACTGATGTGAAGATTATGAAAGGAGAACATATTAAGGATTTTGTCAGATTTTTCCTATATTCAACAATGCATTAAATCTGTCACAACCGTGAGACACACGGGGTTGGCTCGCTTATACTAGTATCAATCACTATCAAACGAGAACCTTATATTCGCTGTTTGCGAAATATCCCCAATGGTTTTGAGTGGGAAAGGATGTCATATAGTTCTAATAATTCATAAAGGCGGTTAAATAAATGAGCTTATTCAAAAACATATTTGGTGCAAATGCTTATTCCAACAGAGAACTTAAACGTATCGAACCTATTAAAAATAAAGTTCTTGACCTTGAAGAAGAATACAGTAATCTTTCAGATGCTCAACTTAAAGCAAAAACTCAAGAATTTAAAGACAGACTTTCAGCTGGTGAAAGCATTGATGATATTATGCCGGAAGCACTTGCTACTGTCCGTGAAGGTGCCTGGCGTGTACTCGAAAAGAAACCATATCCAGTTCAGATTATTGGTGCAATAGTTCTGCATCAGGGACGTATTGCAGAAATGCGTACCGGTGAAGGTAAAACCCTTGTTGCCTGTGTCGCTTCATATCTTAATGCTCTTACCGGACTTGGTGTTCATGTCGTTACAGTAAACGATTACCTTGCTAAAACTCAGGCTGAAGAAATGGGAAAAGTTCTCCGCTGGCTTGGCTTAACTGTAGGCTGTATTTTACATGGTCTTAATAATGACCAGCGTCGTAAAGCTTATAACTGCGATATTACCTACGCAACCAACAACGAACTCGGTTTCGATTATCTCCGTGACAATATGGTTACTCATAAAGAAGACCGTGTTCAACGTAAGCCGAATTTTGCAATTGTTGACGAAGTTGACTCAATTCTTATAGATGAAGCACGTACACCTCTTATTATTTCTGGAAAGGGTGACAAGTCAACTCAACTTTATTCAATCGTTGACCGATTCGCTAAAACTCTTACTTCCACAACTGTCGTTGAAATGGACAGCAAAGAAGACCAGGACGCTATTAATGAAACTGCTGACTACATTATTGACGAAAAAGCCAAAACTGCCACTATCACTCAGCGTGGTGTAAAAAAAGCTGAACAGGTATTCAATATTGATAACCTCATGGATTCAGAAAACCTTACACTTCTTCATCATATCAATCAGGCTATCAAAGCTAACGGCGTTATGAAAAATGATATAGATTATGTCGTAAGAGACGGAGAAATAGTGATTGTTGATGAATTTACAGGCCGTATGATGGAAGGCAGACGTTTTAATGACGGTCTGCATCAGGCTATCGAGGCTAAGGAAGGTGTCAAAGTTAAGAGCGAATCAAAAACTCTTGCAACTATTACTTTCCAGAACTTCTTCCGCCTTTATAATAAGCTTTCTGGTATGACCGGTACTGCTATGACAGAAGAAGACGAATTCAAGGAAATCTACAAACTTGATGTTATTTCAATCCCAACAAATAAACCTGTAATACGTATTGACCATAACGACCAGATTTATAGTTCAGAAAAAGGAAAGTATATGGCTATAATTGAACAGATTATTAAATGTCACGAAAAAGGACAGCCTATTCTTGTCGGTACTGTGTCAATTGAAAAATCTGAACTTCTCTCTGCTATGCTTAAAAGAAAAGGCATAAAACATAACGTTCTCAATGCAAAACAACACGATAAAGAAGCTGAAATCGTTGCTCAGGCAGGTAAATATGGTTCTGTTACAATAGCAACTAACATGGCTGGTCGTGGTACTGATATCATGCTCGGCGGTAATGCTGAATTCCTTGCAAGAGCCGAACTTAGAAAACGTGAAATGCCTGAAGAACTTATCACTGCTGCTATTGGCTTTGCTGATACTGATAATCAGGAAATTATTAATGCAAGAAAACTTTATCTGGAACTATTCAATAAATTTAATGCAGAAGTTAAGGAAAGAGCAATTGCTGTCCGTGAGGCAGGAGGATTGTATATCCTTGGCACGGAAAGACATGAATCACGTCGTATTGACAATCAGCTCAGAGGTCGTGCAGGTCGTCAGGGTGACCCTGGTGAAAGCTGTTTCTTCCTCTCTGTCGAAGATGACCTTATGCGTATTTTTGCTGGTGACAGACTTGAAAATATGATGAAAACCCTCAATGTGGAAGAAACTATGCCTATCGAAAGCAAAATGCTTACTAAAATAATTGAATCTTCTCAGAAAAAGGTTGAAGGTAATAACTTTAGCGTAAGAAAGAACGTTCTCAATTATGACGACGTTATGAATACTCAACGTGAAATTATTTATAAACAAAGAGCTCAGGTTCTTGATGGCGAAGATTTACACGAAAGCATACTCAAAATGATGGAAGACCTTATCACTTCAACTGTAAATACCTACCTTGCCGATGAAGATGAAAAAACAGATTGGAATGTTGTCGGTCTTAAAGACTTCTTTACGGGCTGGCTTATAGGTAAAGAAGACCTTACTTTTACTGATGAAGAACTTAACTCTGTTACAAAACAAGATATTATAACTGCTCTCAGTTCAAAAGCCGGAGAAATCTATCAGGCTAAAGAAGAACAGTATGGTTCTGAAATAATGCGTGAACTTGAAAGAGTAATTCTCCTGAAAGTCGTTGATACAAAATGGATGGCTCATATCGATGATATGGAAGAACTTAAAAAGGGTATCAGCTTACGTTCATATGGTCAGAAAAACCCTGTTATCGAATATAGATATGAAGGTTTTGAAATGTTCGATGCTATGGTAGAATCTATCCGTGAAGATACTATCCGTATGTTGATGACTGTAAAACTTCAACAAAATCAAACCCCACAACGTGAACAAGTAGCTAAACCAGATGCCCCAAATGCTGGCTCAGGTGACGGAAGTTTTTCACAAAGTGCTAAAAGTAATAAAATAGGCGACAATGACCCATGTCCGTGTGGAAGTGGAAAAAAATATAAAAAATGCTGCAAAAACAAGGACAATCAATAATTATAATGGGACGGAGTTTCTTTCCGTCCCTTGTTTTAGAATTTTTTTAATACAAGAGGTGATGAAATGAGTGGATATAACGTTTTTGCACGATATTATGATGAACTTACGGCAAATATCAATTACAAAAAACGTGCAGAATATTTCAATGATATAATAAAAAAATTTAAAAAGACTTCAAATAATATATTACTTGACCTTGCTTGCGGTACAGGCAGTATATCAGAAGAAATGGCATATCTCGGCTATGATGTGATAGGTATAGATAATTCTATGGAAATGCTTAATATCGCTCTTGACAAAAAATTCGACAGTGGTCTTAACATTCAATATTTGTATCAGGATATGTGCAATATAGATATGTTTGGAACTGTCGACATTACTATCTGTGCATTAGATAGTATAAACCATTTGTCCGGCATCGACGATATAAATAAAGTATTTGAAAAAGTGGCATTATTTTCAGAATACGACGGGTTATTTATTTTTGATATCAATACCGTTTACAAACATCAGAAAATTCTTGCTAATAATACGTTTACATATGAAACCGATAACCTATACTGTATCTGGGAAAACTCTTTAATCCCACATAACAATGAAATAAAAATGAATCTTGAATTTTTTGAACTTGAAGAAAATGGTATGTATTCAAGAAGTTCAGATTGTTTTTCGGAAAAAGCATATAGTGAAGAAGTTATTGAAAAACTACTTATTGATAATAATTTTGAAATTATAGCAAAATATGGTGATGATACATTCAATCCACCATGTGAAACTTCACAGAGAATAATATATACAACACGTTGTAAACTTATGAAAGAAGGTTTTTAAATGGGTAAATTATACAGAGTCATTTCAGAGGACGGCTCAGCATTTGCAGCGGTTCTTGACGCAAAAGATATCGTTTCAGAGATAGAAAGAATACATAAAACTTCTGCTGTCGTAACGGCGGGTTTGGGTCGTCTTACGATAGGTGCTTCACTTATGGGATATATGCTTAAAGGTCAGAACGACAGTATAACACTTCGTATAGATGCAGACGGAGCAACTGGTCAACTCATCGCAGTATCAGACAGCACCGGAAACGTTAAAAGCTATGTAAACAATCCTGTTGTTGAAATCCCACTTAATTCTCAGGGAAAACTTGATGTAGGAAGTGCAGTGGGACATAATGGTACACTTTCAGTAGTGAAAGATTTAGGACTCAAAGAACCTTATGTTGGAGTAATCCCGCTTGTTTCGGGTGAAATAGCTGAAGATATCGCAAATTACTATGCTACAAGCGAACAAATTCCTACTGTATGTAGCCTTGGAGTACTTGTAAACCCTGACCTTTCTGTAAAGTCTGCCGGTGGATTCCTCATACAATTATTGCCGTTTGCAGATGAAAAATGCATTGATATTATTGAAAAAAATCTGAATAATATACGTCCTGTTTCCGCAATGCTTGCTGAAGGGATTTCCCCTGAAGAAATAGCAAGTATGCTTATGGACGGTCTTAATCCTGAACCTCTTGACAGTGCAAATCCTGTTTATAAATGCGATTGCAGTCGTGAACGTACCGAAAGGGTATTAATAAGTCTTGGAAAAAAAGAACTCGACAGCATTATAAATGATGGTAAGGATATTTCTATTAATTGTCATTTCTGTGGCAAAGAATATAACTTCACTCCAGAGGAACTTAAAACTCTTACTGAAAAATAATGAGGTGTTTCTATGTATGAAAACAAAACTGAGGATATCCCCGTAAAAGCGGTTCTTGCGTGTGTCGATACTGGAGAATTTGACGCCGAAACCTCTATAAAGGAACTCTCTGAACTTGCACAAACCGCTAATGCAGAAGTAGTTGGAGAAATAATTCAGAAAAAACAATCTTATGACCCTGCTACTTGTATGGGTTCGGGACGTCTGGAAGAATTAAAAGAACAACTGGAAATACTTGATGCCGAACTGGTTATATTTGACCATGAACTTTCCGGAATACAAGTCCGTAATATCGAAAAAATACTTGATATACGTGTAATAGACAGAACCACTCTTATTCTGGACATATTCGCCCAACGTGCAAGAACTAAGGAAGGTAAATTACAGGTTGAACTCGCACAACAAAAATATCGTTTACCACGTCTTACCGGAATGGGTACTTCCCTTTCAAGACTCGGCGGTGGTATCGGTACAAGAGGCCCTGGTGAAACAAAACTGGAAACAGATAAACGCCACATAAGAAAAAGAATATCATATCTTGAAAATGAACTTGAAGAACTTCAGAAACACCGTAATTTTTCACGTTCACGCAGAAAAAAGGACGGCATACTTTGTTGTGCAATAGTAGGATACACAAATGTTGGAAAATCAACACTTCTCAACGCTCTTACAGATGCCGGAGTTCTTGCAGAAAATAAATTATTTGCAACTCTTGATATAACTTCACGTTCAATAGAACTTCCTGATGGCAGGAGCGTTATGTTAATTGACACTGTTGGACTTATAAGAAGACTCCCACACAATCTCGTTGAAGCTTTCAAGTCAACTCTTGAAGAAGCCTCTGTTGCCGATATAATCCTGAATGTTCAGGATATTTCCTCCCCCGAACATGAACAGCAGGCAGAAGTTACAAGAAATCTTCTCTCCGAACTCGGTTGTGATGGCATACCTCAAATAAACGTTATGAACAAGGCCGATATCGCAATGCATACCGATACTGTTTTTGAAAATGATACAACCGTTTTAATTAGTGCAAAACAACAAACAGGCTTTGAAAAACTTCTTGACTGCATTATGAAAAATCTTCCGGAAACTTCAAAAAGATTGAAGTTATTAATACCATATGATAAAACATCTCTTATAAATAAAATAAGAACTGACGGCAAGATATTTTCTGAAGAATACACCGAAAACGGTACTGTTATTGATGCTCTTGTTGATATTAAGCTATTGAAAGAAGCAGAGGAATATTTATGTTAGGTGCAATTTATGGGGATATAATCGGTTCATGGTATGAATTGTATGCGACCAAAAATTATAATTTTCCGCTTAATAGTAAATCTGTACAGATGATACTGTTATGGCGTGTATCACTGGAGGTATTGCGGAAACTTTTTACAAAGAAATCCCCAAAAATATTAAGCTTTTCTGTTTGTAAAGGATTGACATAACATTAAAAAATTCTGAATGAATTTTCCAAAATATATTGTTAAAACAATTTTAAATGTTATTCCTATTGACATATCTTCTTAAAAATGTTAGAATAATTATGATAAATGCTTTGACGGAGACAAGTAACATAACGGACGTTCTCAGAGAGTATGGAAATTGCTGGAATCCATATATCAGAAGTTATGCGAATAACACTCCCGAGCAGTGACCTGAAAGCCCTATGGCAAGTAGGTGAACCGTTTTCCGTGCGTTAAACGGCAAGAGTGACTGTTTTTTTAACAGTAATTCAGGTGGTACCACGAGAATTTTTATTCCCGTCCTGTATTTAAGCAGGGCGGATTTTTTATTAAGAAAGGATTTTTATTATGAAACATACTGACATTAAAGTACTACTCAATACTAAAGCCGAAAACCAAGAAGTTACCATTTGTGGTTGGGTACGTACTTCAAGAAACTCTAAAAGCGTCGCTTTTGTTGAAGTAAATGACGGAACTTCATTAAAAAATATTCAGGTAGTAGTCGACAAATCTGAAGATTCCGACTACAAAGAACCACGTGTAGGTACTTCTGTAAAAGTTACTGGTACATTAGTTGCAGGCAGAAATAATACTGTTGAAATCAATGCACTCCCATCAGGAATGGAAATTCTGGGAATATGTCCGGCAGATTATCCTTTACAGAAAAAAGGCTGTTCAATGGAATATCTCCGTTCAATGCCACATCTCAGAGGACGTACAAATACTTTCAATGCTGTATGGAGAGTACGTTCAGTTCTTGCACAGGCTATACACAAGTATTTCCAGAAAAATAACTACGTTTATATAAACACTCCACTTATAACAGGCAGTGACTGCGAAGGTGCAGGAGAAATGTTCAACGTTACAACCATCGGATATTCAAACGAATACAAAAATGAAGAAGATTATTATGCAAACGATTTCTTTGGCAGACGTGCCGGTTTATCCGTTTCGGGACAGCTTGAAGGTGAAGTTGCTGCAATGGCTATGGGCAAAATCTATACATTCGGCCCGAGTTTCAGAGCCGAAAACAGTAATACTCCAAAACATCTTGCCGAATTCTGGCATATTGAACCGGAAATAGCTTTTGCTGAACTCCCAGATGTTATAGAAATCGCTGAAGATATGCTTAAAACAGTTATCCGTGAACTTCTTGACACTTGTCCCGATGATATGAAATTCTTTGATGCACACTTTGAAAAGGGTCTTATTGCACGCCTTGAAGAACTTATTTCACATGATTTTGGCAGAGTAACTTATACCGAAGCAATCAAGCTTTTACAGGAATCTGGCGAAAACTTTGTATACCCAGTAGAATGGGGCTGTGACCTCCAGACTGAACATGAAAGATATATATCTGAAAAAGTGTTCAAAAAAGCTGTTTTTGTAACAGACTATCCTAAGGAAATC
>CAZTUV010000097.1:0-7887 GCA_964616595.1 uncultured Alistipes sp. | reverse complement strand
TATTTATATACAATGAAATTATATCAATATTAAAAGGAGAGGGTTTTATTATGAGAAAATTAAAAAAATTAACAGCATTATTGTCTGTGGCAGTATTGGCTGTGCCTGCTGTTCCGGCATTGTTTACTTATTCTCAGCAGGCTGACGCTGCATCAACTGTTATTGATGATTGCAATGATGACTGGTTACATGCTGAAGGCAGTCGCCTTTATGATATGAATGGTAATGAAGTCTGGTTGACTGGTGCAAACTGGTTCGGATTTAACTGTGGCGAAAATTGTGCTCATTATCTTTGGAGTGCAGATGTTGATGATGTTCTTTCTTCAATTGCTGACCATGGTGTTAATGTTATACGTTTCCCAATTTCGTCTGAACTTATTATTTCGTGGATGAACGGTACACCAAATGAAGTGTCAAGTGTTTCTGCAAATAATGACCCATATTATTCAATTAATACTGACTTCTGCAACGAAGACGGCAGTATGAAAAATAGCATGGAAATATTCGATATTATTATGCAAAAATGTAAAAAGTATGGTCTTAAAGCTTTTATTGATATTCATAGTCCACATTCAGATAATTCAGGACACGATTATAATCTCTGGTATGGCAAAGAAACTGCTGATGGTACAATGGTTACAACGGATTTATGGATTGAATCATTAGTATGGCTTGCAGATAAATATAAAAATGATGATACTCTCCTTGCATATGACCTTAAAAATGAACCTCATGGCAAGGGTCAGGAAGGTAGTTCTGCTGCAAAATGGGACGATTCGACTGACGAAAATAACTGGGCATATGCTGCAACTAAATGTGCTAATGCTATTCTTGAAGTAAATCCTAATGCCCTTATATTAATTGAAGGCGTTGAACAATCACTCAGTGGTGCACAAGCAGGAGATTATTGGGGTATGGGTGACCGTAAGGTAAACTCACCTTATATAGGTGCCTGGTGGGGCGGAAACCTAAGAGGAGTAAGAGATAATCCTGTTGTTCCTGATAGTGGTACAAGTCAGATTGTTTATTCTCCACATGATTATGGCCCGTCAGTTTATGACCAGACATGGTTCCAAAAGGACTTTACAACACAAACATTACTTGATGATTATTGGTATGATACCTGGGCTTACATTAATGCTGAAGATATCGCTCCACTTCTTATTGGCGAATGGGGTGGTCATATGGACGATGGCGATAATCAAAAATGGATGACACTTTTGCGTGACTATATGATTGATAATCATATTAATCATACTTTCTGGTGTCTTAATATAAATTCCGGTGATACAGGTGGTTTGTGGCAGGATTTGCAGTTTAATTCAAATGCAGGAACTACAATTATTTGGGACGATGATAAATACGGTCTGTTTGAAACTTCACTTTGGCAGACTCAAGAAACTGGTAAATATATTGGTCTTGACCACCAGAAAGCTTTAGGAAATAATAATACAGGTATTTCACTCAATGAATTTTATACTGAATATGCTTCAACAGAAGGAAGCAACCTTGATGGCGGAACTGTTCTTGATAAAGCAGGTACTCCTGTTGAAATCGGTGGCTCTGTTGAAACTCCTTCAACAACTACTACTTCACCTGACGACTATAAAAGACTCCTTGGTGACGCTAATTGTGATGGAACTTTAAATATTTCTGATGCCGTAATTACAATGCAATCCTTGGCAAATTCTGATGAATATTCACTTTCTGAACAAGGTACATTAAACGTTGATGTTATTAATACTGGCGATGGTGTGACAAATATTGATGCTTTAGCAATTCAGATGGTTATAGCTAATATAATAAATGTTGATGACCTCCCGATGACTTCCGAAGAATTGGGAAATATATAACTAAACATAAATATCCTCCTATGGTGTATTGATGCCACAGGAGGATTTTTTTTAAATGTCAATTAATTTTTTATTAAGATTTATTATTCAACATCGATACCGAAATTTTCGCAAAGAGCTGCCAATCCGCCTTGATATCCGCTACCAATGGCATTAAATTTCCATTCATTGCCATACCTATATAGTTCGCCAAAAACAGCAGCGGTTTCTATTGAGAAGTCCTCTCCCAAATCATAGCGTAAAATTTCTTTGTTTGTATTTTCATCGTAAATTCTTATAAAAGAATTATTTATTTGTCCAAAATTTTGGCGTCTTGATTCAGCCTCATGTATTGTTACTGTAAAAGTAATTTTAGAGATTTCAGATGGTATTTTTGAAAGGTCAATTTTAATTTGTTCGTCATCGCCATCGCCTTCACCGGTACGATTGTCTCCGCAATGCAAAACTGCTCCTGATGGGTGTTTAAGATTACCATAAAAAACGAAATCTTCAGCTTTTGAGACTTTTCCGGAATCTGTCAGCAAGAATGCTGATGAATCAATATCAAAATTTGAACCAGTATCAAAAGAATTTATATCCCAACCTACGCCAACAATGACATTTTTAAGACCAGGGTTATCTTTTGTAAGGCTTACTTTTTGTCCTTTACTCAAACTAATTGGCATATAGAAAACTCCTTTATATAGATTTATTCGGCATCGAGTCCATAGTGACCGCAAAGAGCTGCCAGTCCACCCTGATATCCGCTGCCTATGGCATTGAATTTCCATTCGCCATTATGTTTGTAAAGTTCGCCAACAACTACGGCTGTTTCAATTGAGAAATCTTCGCCTAAATCATAATGGATAAGTTCCTGATTATTTTCAACATTAACTATACGAATAAATGCATTTGAAACCTGACCAAAATTTTGTTTTCTATTTTCGGCATCGTATATTGTGACAGTAAAAGCGATTTTTTCGATATTGGAAGGGATTTTTGAAAGGTCAATTTTAATTTGTTCGTCATCGCCATCGCCTTCACCGGTAAGATTATCACCCATGTGTTCGACAGCTCCGGAAGGGTGTTTAAGATTTCCATAAAATACGAAATCTTTATCACTATTGCATCTGCCATTTGCTCCGGCAAGGAATGCTGAGGCATCGAGGTCGAACGCTGCACCGGTATCAAAAACGTTAACGTCCCAGCCAAGACCTACCATTATACTTTTAAGACCTGGATTAGTTTTTGTGAGGTCGATTTTCTGACCTTTTGAAAGATTAATAGGCATAAATAAAATCCTCCTTTTTATTTTACTACTAGGCATACTGTAAAAATTATAAAAATCATCTTTAATGTTTTGCAGTTTAGCTTGTTCTTCTTTTAGGTGTATATGAAAATTTTCTTGTATCTGTTTAATTCTGTCTGCACCATTTTTAATAGTTTGCCAAGAATCTTCAAGGGTTTTAGACTTTATCGAACTTTTGGAAGCTATTTTTGCAATAATTTTAGATTGTTTAACAGTATTTTTTGCGAGCAATTTATTTGTTTTACGTTCAAGAGACGATATAACCTGAGTCTGAACTTTCTGACGTTTAGCGAACATATCTAATGAATGTAGCAATTCAAGTTCAGATTTTGATTCAGTTTCATTTTGCAAATAATTAGTTTCAGGGATTCTGAATCAATTTTTTTAGTAAGGTTTATAGTTTTAACAGGGGTTAATTTTTTTTATCAGGCATACTATATCTTTTATTGAATTCATTTTTAATAGTTTGCAATTTAGCCTGGTCTGACTTACGCTGTATACGAGCATCTTCCTGTATTTGTCTTGTTTCATCGATACCATTCATAATAGTTTCCCATGTTTTTTCAAGGGTTTCAATCTTTATTGAACTTCCGGAAGCCATTCTTGCAATCATCTTGGATTGTTCAATGGTATTCTGTGCATTTTTGATAAGCATTTCGTTAGTTTTCTGGTCAAGGGCTGACATGGCTTCTGCTTGAATTTTCTGGCGTTTAAGCATCATAGCCTGTGCAAGAGCCTGCTTGAATACAGGAAGTGTTACAATAAATGCTGAATTGATTTTTCTGACGAGGTTCATATTACTGAAAGCCATCATTTTTATCATTGGTACTGACTGCATAGCAATACTTTCAGCTGTTCTCAAATCCTGAGTTCTTTGTTCAAGCATCATAAGAGCCTGTTCAAGATTCTGGATTTCAAACTGTATTGAAGTATCACCAGTAGTTGCCATATCCTGCCTGCGTTGTTCAAGATATGTTTCTATTTCCTGACAGCCCTGTTCGCCGGCAAGAATGTATTTTACGAGTTTATGATAATATTCAACATTTGCGTTAAACATCTGGTCAAGCTTTTTATTTGCCTGTTTAATTTCTTCCTCATACTTACGGAGCTGAACATAAATCTTGTCCACTTCGTCACCCATGGTATGATATTTTGCAAGAATTTTTTCCAGTTGTTTTTGAGCGTTGCCGAATATTTTCTTGAAGAATCCAGGGTTTTCTTTGATTTCCTCGATATCAAACTGTTCCATAATTTTTCCGAGGGCAGTAAGCATTTGTCCGGAATCATCGATTTGATTCATACTCATGCTGTTAAGTACAACGTCAGACGCTTTTGAAATTTCATTGGCAGCATCTGCACCAAATGAAACTATGGTTGTCAAATCATCGATAACAATTTGGCTTACAAGTTCGTCAACTTCTTTAGAGCCAACAAGAGTATTATTCATTTCCTGTCTGTCTGCTACGATATCATATTGCTGAACAGGTTCAACTTCAGCTTGTTGTGCAACAGGTTGAGGTGTAGAAATATTTTCATTTTGTGGTTTTGCTCTTGAGAGGTCAATACCCATTTTGATTACCGTTACTGAAAAACAATATAATACGTTTTCCACTGACTTGTGGATATGATGAAAATCATACCAGTAACATATTCCTTTCATTAATTAAATTTTTATGTTTTGTAACATTTAGGTATGCTATTTAAGTGTTACGATTTTGAGATTATAGGTTGCAATTTAATACGTTTTTAAAAAATCAATTTCTACCAAATAGTTTTTTATGCCACGACTGACGGATACCAGCTAAATCAGGGTATTTCAAGTCGTACATATATTCTCCTGCCTGATGTTCGCTGATTATCGGATGGCTATAATGGTTTTCAACGTTATAGTATCCGGTAGGAATTATAAATAAGATATCAAAACCTGTCATACTTAAAAATTCCATAGCAATAGCCATTTCGATAGATATTGTACTGTCGCTGGTATTTATATAGAGAATTTTCGGATTTTTCTTTGTGAAATCAAAATTCTGCAATTTTCTGATAATTTCTTTGTCGATACTATCAAGATTCAGTATTGTAGAAATTATTTTATATTCCATACCGTTTTCAAAAGTACCTTTTATAATTTTGCTGTCGATTAATAACTGTAATTTATCGAGTATATAATCTTGAATTTCTTCTCTTAATACTTTATAAGGATATTCAGGACTGTTTTTTATAGCATTACGCTGTAAAAGACCGTTTTTCCAGAATGCCACTGCCGATTGGGAAGTATTTGCATTCTGTATAGAAACAGAATTTGCAGAATAAGGGTTAGCATTATTTAAAGAATAAGGGTTCAGACTACCAAGTGAACGGTTCATGTTTCTGCCGGAATACGGATTTGCATTTGACGAACCGGAGTTTGTCAGACCTCTTTTATTGCCATTAATTACAATAGTATCTTCTGTTACAAGTCTTTTCACAAATTGCCAGTAAGCTTTAACATTGCCGTCTTTTACTCCAGACACTTTTGCAAAGAATACAGGTATCATGACCTTGTCGTTTTCTGTTGAAAAGTTAGGTCTGTATTTAAGTTCCTGATTCCAAAGTAGTTCAATTTCCTCGAACATTGTATCAAGTACAATAGATGATGCTTTTGAATACTGATGATTTCTGTAAATTCCGGTATCCTGATACATAAGGGTATCAAGTTCACGTTCAGCATGATATGCAACAGTTCCTGCACGCATTGATATACCCTCTTCAGGGAAATTATTGATTTCAAGGGAACTATCATACGTAAAATCCATAATATTAATGCTGTTAGTATGATAAATATTTTTATTTGAGGGATTCAATATAAGAACATCTATCGGAAGACGTGATAAAATTTCAGTAAAGAAAGCGTTATTTTCATTAAAGTTACAATTAAAGAAAATGAAACATGGTATATTATTGACATTAAAATCAGAAAAAAGTTGTTTTTGCCATCGTTTAAGCCAGCAAAGAACATATACACAAGCGTTGATAAATTTATTCAATGAAGAATCATCGGGATATTTTGACATTACATCTAAGAATTCATATCGCATCATTTGTTGAAGTTTATTATTGTTAATAACTATATTTCTTGCGAGTTCTCCTATTGCCATTGACTTTGAACTATAATTATTGCGTTTTATCTCTGAAATTTCGTCATATGAAGGTTCATCTATTTGACTGTTCACAATTATCAGGTTACGTTTTTGTTTATTAAGTGAGTTTTTTAAAGAAATCAATTCGTTAACATAGTCAGCACGACTGTATACACCATTAATACAATAACATATATTATATATTGTATCAGGAGTATTACCACGTTCATTCGATGGTATCAGAGCGTCTTCCAAACCATTTCCATTAGTCTGATAGTTTGTAATGATGTTTAATGATGGTTTACTGCCACAGACATTTTCGGTATTATTTTTTTCTGAGACAGTCTGTTGTAATTTTTTGATAGAAAAATCTTCAGGAAAGTCCATACCATTACATATCCAGATGTCAATATCGTTGTCATTTGGTTCAAATTGTTGATTTTTAGGATTATGAATAAGTAATACATCACAGCCACATTTTGAAAGTATGGATAAAAGCATAAATTCATAATGGCTTCCAATACCATTGCAAAGAATTTTAGGGAGGTTCTGTTCTCCAAGGTGACTGGTAAGGCTTTCAAATTTATAATATAGCCAGCACATAAATTTTATATATGCATTTTTAATTATATTTATATTTTTTCCTTTTGATACAAGTTCTGAAAGTACATCATACATAGCGTTGCTAATTTCTTTGCGTTGAATGACGTTCATTCTTGGTAACCATTTCTGAAGGCTTGTCATTATAAACTGATTGTCCATAATAAAGTTTTCGCCCATCATTTCGTAATAATATGAAAGTTGATTCTGAGTAACATTAGGTATTCTTTCATCAATTATAACTCCGTTTTTTCGTGTCTCATTATAATATTTACATAAAAAGTTATTAATTTCTTCACTGTATGAATTTATTTTATAAAAAAATACATTATTTCCATTTCTCTGACTAAGATTCAAAAAGTAGTCCTCAAGAGAGTTGATTTTTATACGCTGGAACACTAATGTCACCTCTTGGCTTTATTTTCGACGAAACCGAACGCTGAACCTACGATTCCGCCGATTATATGGGTTAATTCCGAAATATTATTATTTGTAAAAATACCGTCATATACTTGTTGACCTATATATATCAAAGCAACTAATATAAAAGTAACGGGTATTTTTCCGCTTTTAAAATTTGAAAACGATGCCAACAGTATAAAAGCAAAAACTATTCCACTTGCTCCTAAAAGTTGCACATGAGGAAAAAATATAAAATTTATAAGTCCAGTAACAAGTGCCGTTACAGCGATAATAAAAGTGATTTCGATTTTTCCGTATTTTTCTTCAAGCAGAGGGCCTAAAAGTAGTATATACATAATATTACTTATAAAGTGTTCCCATGAAACATGACCAAATACATGTCCAAAAAATCTTACATATGTTAGTGGACTTGTAAGTGATGACCTATAAACACTAAATATAAGATTATTACTTGCACCATCTGTAATCATATTTAAAATAAAAGAAAACAAGCATATTATTGTAAAGCCTAAAATTACGGGTGAGTTAAAATCGACTTTCAGTTTTATTTTCTGCAAATTATTTTTATTCATATATATTCCTTTTAAAAAGATGCTAATTATAC
>CAZTUV010000096.1:0-7998 GCA_964616595.1 uncultured Alistipes sp. | reverse complement strand
TTAATTTTTTCTTTACTGTTAAGAATCTGTTCCATTTCTTCTATTTCAGTCTTTAAACTATCCACTTCCTGAATACGTCGTAATATATACTGTCTGTTAATATTACGTAGTTTTATTTCAGCGACATATTCAGCCTGCTCAGTATCTATATTGAAAGCAGTTTCCAGATTAGAGATAACATCATCTTCATTTTGAGTCTCACGAATAATTCTAACAGCTTTATCAATGTCCATAAGAATTTTGGAAAGTGCTTCAAGCAAATGCAGTTTTACCTTTTTGTTCTTCAAATCATAAAATGTTCTACGATAAACACATTCTTCACGGAATGCTATCCATTCTGTAAGTATTTCTCTGACACCCATGACCTTTGGCTTGCCAGAAATAAGTATATTAAAATTACATGAATAACTATCCTGTAACGGAGTTAACCTATAAAGCTTTTGCATAAGCTTTTCTGGGTCTGTCCCCCTCTTAAGGTCAATAGCTATCTTTAAACCGTCTATATCCGTTTCATCTCTGATATATGAAACCTCACGTAATTTCCCTGACTTAACTAATTCTACAATCTTATCTATAATCGCCTCAATAGTAGTTGTATAAGGAATCTGTGTTATTTCTATACAGTTTGAAGATTTATCGTATATGTACTGAGAACGTATCTTTACACTTCCCCTACCCGATTCATAAATTTTTCTAAGTTCATTCTCATCATAAAGAATAGTTCCGCCACTCGGAAAATCCGGAGCTTTAAGAGTAGTTATTATATCATGATTAGGATTACTTATAAGAGCTATTGTGGTTTCACAAACTTCAGCCAGATTAAATGGACAAACATTACTTGCCATAGATACAGCTATACCAGTATTTGAATTTACAAGAACAGTCGGAAATGTTGCAGGAAGCAAAGTGGGTTCCTGCATAGTGTTATCATAGTTCGGAACAAAATTCACAGTCTCTTTATCAATATCCCTGAAAAGTTCATTACAGATTTTTTCAAGCTTTACCTCCGTGTAACGTGGTGCAGCAAAACGCATCTTACTTGAATAAGCTTTTCCGAAATTTCCCTTTGAATCAATATAAGGATGCAAAAGAGCTTCATTGCCTCTGGTCAGACGTACAAGGGTTTCATATATTGCCTGGTCACCATGAGGATTAAGTTTCATTGTTTCACCAACAACATTGGCAGATTTTGAACGTTCTCTTTCAGGATTAAGTAATCCTCGCTTATACATCATATAAAGCAATTTACGGTGAGATGGCTTAAATCCATCTATTTCCGGTAATGCTCTCGATATTATGACACTCATCGCATATGGCATATAATTCTTTTTAAGGGTATCAGCTATTTTCTCGTTTACAATACTTCCAGAACCTTCTATATACGCATCATGTTTGAAAGTTTTCTTATCATTTATTTTTTTTCTCTTTGACATATTAAAAAATTCTCCTTTATAGCCTGCTCAATTTTATAAATTTTATAATTTGATTTGATAAATAACCTACAAAATATTGTTAAATTAATCATCTAATCCACGCAGGTAATATTTATATAATTGTGCAAAAATGACAGTAGCCCTACCGTCTGGAAAAAGCTCGGTTTGTGCAATATTCACAATGCTTATAGTCTGAATATTGTATAGCTATTCTTTGTTCCGGGTGTAAATCAAACATATACAAATAAATTAAAAACATATATTCAAGAGGTTTCATAAAAATATATATTACATCTGCCCTTAATTTTGTAGTAATGTGCTTTGATATCGGATAACCATATGTATCATAAAATTTTCTTATCCTCTTATGAAACCTTGGAAAACGTTCTGCAATAATATCCTCAAAAGCATTGGCAACAAGCAATTGTCTGTTAACAATTATCTTCCGATTATGCCGTATCCCATAACGAATAGGTTTTACAACTTCTTTATGTCCGCATACAGCAACTGTACATAAATAGTGTCCGGAATATTCAAGCGGTGGTGGAGGCGTCTGTGTTGAAAAAGTCCAATCAGCTGTCATTGTAAAAGCCTTTATAAAACCGTCAACCCCCTGTCCAAGAATAATATAAAGTATTTCGCATATTGCAATTATAGGAAACATAAATAAAAAACTTAATTTGGTCATTCCCGAAAAAGCAGACATTAATTTATGCAACTTCTCCCCTGCCCTTGTTCTGAAAACTATTTCATGCTCATTATTAAATTTAACCTGCTCAGTTATATGATAATGTATTCTCCTTACAGAAATGATTATCAGGTTTAAATAATAGAGATAATAAAGTAAATAATGTATATCAAAGTTCATAAACATCTGTATCTGTATAATCCCTACAAGTAAAAGCATCAGTATATCAAATGAAATCAATATTACCGATTGTAATGGTGGTATCTTTGAAGGACTTCTTACAGACAAAAGCACAAGGCTAATAACACCTATTAAAATAACCCATGATATTATCATACCATATTCACCATTTAATATTTCATGATATTCATTTGGGTATATGGCTGTTTTATAGTCTGAATCTGTAACAGAATCAAATCCCATAAGAAAAAAATAATATATTCCTCCAATAATTATGGTGGATATATCTGTAAAAATGGCTTTATGAATATTTTTGATAAGATTTTTTATATTGGCAACAGTAAGAATAAACGGTAACCATAAAAAAAGCCCTATACCAATAAACCAATAAATACCTGCATCACCTTTAAAAATAAGTGATACAATTAAACATAATCCCAGACTTATAATAACAAATTCAGAGAATCCAGTCATTTCAGATTTCATATCATTATCTGAAAAATTATTATCAGATTTAACTTTTTTGTGTTTCCTATATATAAAAATAAACGAAATTACCAACAAAGTAACTATTATAAAGAAAGTAGTATTAGTTAAAAATATTATAGTAATCGCCCCATTTCCTCAAAAAATCATTACACAATGCACAAATGGACTTGTATCCGGACGGTATGGCTATTATGAATTTTATACAAATAATGTAAAATTCATCTCATAGAACCAATTTCAACTTATATCAGCTAATTCAAGATAATCTGCACCATGTTCAGAAATATAATCCTTTCTTCCCTGCAAATTATCACCTAATAACATTTCAAATATTTCTGCTGATTCCGTTATATCTTCAGCTGTAACCTTTATTAAACGTCTTGTATCAGGATTCATTGTAGTAAGTGACATCATATCGGGTTCATTTTCACCAAGACCCTTTGAACGCTGAATAGTATACTTCTTATTACCTATCGTTTTGAGAATATGTTGTTTTTCCTGCTCAGTATATGCAAAATATGTTTTTTCCTTTGTATTAATCTCAAATAATGGTGATTCTGCAATATAAACATATCCCTGTTCAATAAGGGTCGGAGTCAACCTGTACAACATAGTTAATATTAACGTTCTTATCTGGAATCCGTCAACATCAGCATCGGTACATATTACAATCTTGCTCCATCTGAAATTATCTATATTGAATGTTGAAAGTTCCTTATTTGACTTCGTAGTTACTTCCACACCACAACCCAATACTTTTATAAGGTCTGTAATTATTTCACTCTTGAATATCTTTGAATACTCTGCTTTAAGACAGTTTAAAATCTTTCCCCTTACTGGAATTACAGCCTGAAATTCTGCATCACGTGCAAGTTTTACAGAACCTAAAGCAGAATCACCCTCAACAATATAAATCTCACGCCTTGAAATATCCTTTGTTCGACAATCAACAAATTTTTCAACCATATTTGACAAATCTATATTTCCAGTAAGCTTTTTCTTTACATTTAAACGAACTTTTTCGGCATTTTCTCTACTTCTTTTATTTATAAGAACCTGCTCTGCGATTTTTTGTGCCTCATCTGGATTTTCTATAAAATATATTTCCAGCTGATGCTTGAGAAAATCTGTCATCGTTTCACGAATAAATTTATTTGTAATAGCTTTCTTGGTTTGATTTTCATAAGAAGTCTGTGTTGAAAACGAAGAAGAAACAAGTACAAGACATTCTTCAATATCTGTATATGTTATCTTATTCTCATTCTTCTGATAACCATTATTCTGCTTTATAAAATTGTCAATCTGATATGCAAAAGCACGTTTAACAGCGTCCTCAGGTGACCCGCCATGTTCAAGAAAACTTGAATTATGATAATATTCTGTAAGTTTAACTTTGTTTGAAAAAGCAACTGCAATGTCAAGTTTAACTTTATATTCCGGCTTATCCGGACGGTCACGTCCTTTTCTTTCTGCACTCCAATGCTGAACAGTAGTAAGAGATTTATCTGCTACTATTTCATTGATATAATCAGTAATCCCATTTTCATATATAAACTTTGTTTCTGCAAAATCTCCTGTTTCTGTTTCAGAACGAAAAACAAAAAGGATATTTGGATTTACAACAGCTTGTCTTTTTAAAACATCAAAAAAATACTCATCTGAAACAGCTATATCAGTAAACACTTCTAAATCGGGTTTCCAATGAGTTTTAGTACCTGTTTGGCGTTTATCAGAAGGCTCTTTGTGAAGTCCTCCTATATTATTACCTTTCTCAAAATGAAGACTATACCTGAAACCATCACGTATGACCTCAACGTCCATAAATTCAGATGCAAACTGCGTTGCACAAAGACCTAAACCATTAAGTCCTAATGAATATTCATATGATTCATCAGTATCATCATATTTTCCGCCAGCATAAAGTTCACAATATACAAGTTCCCAGTTATAACGCTGTTCAACATTGTTAAAGTCTACCGGACAACCACGTCCAAAATCCTGAACTTCTATCTCATTATTCTTATAACGTGTTACTATTATTTTATTGCCATATCCTTCACGTGCCTCATCAATAGAGTTTGAAATGATTTCAAATACTGAGTGTTCACAACCATCAATTCCGTCTGAACCAAATATTACTGATGGACGTTTCCTGACTTTATCAGCACCTTTTAACATGACAATGCTTTCATTACCATAATCTTTCATATAGTTTATAACATTCCTCTCTCTTATCTTAAAGTTTCCTTATTATCATAACATATTTTGTAAGCTTTTGCAAGGAGAAAATTGCACAAGGAACAACAGAATTTTAAAAAATAACTTATCAGATTTATATTTCTAAGTTATTTCACTCCTTGACAAAAACTTACTACTAATTAAAATGGCGTTGTATCATACATTTTCTTCAATTTTTCAATCGCCTTTTTTTCAAGTCTTGATACATAAGAACGTGATATATTAAGTTTTTTCGATGTTTCATTCTGCGTATGAGGACTTCTGCCATAAAGTCCATAACGATATACAATAATCTCCAATTCCCTCTCATCAAGACATTTATCAAGAAATCCGTATAATTGTCTTGAACGTATTAAAAGTTCCACTTGTTCATGAATGTCTACTCCATCATCTATTAAATCCATTAATGTGACTGCATTTCCGTCCTTGTCGAATTCAACAGGTTCATTTATATATACATCACCAGCGTTTTTCTTGGCTGAACGGAAACTCATAAGTATTTCATTTTCAATGCATCGACTTGCATATGTAGCAAATTTAGCACCATTTTTATAATCAAAGGTTGATACTGCTTTTATAAGACCAATGGTTCCTATGGAAATCAGTTCGTCTTGTTCCGAAATATTAGAAACATATTTTTTCACTATATGTGCAACAAGCCTTAAGTTATGTTCTATGAGCTTGTTACGAGCCGATTTGTCTCCTTCAGCCATTCTGACAAAACATTCTTGTTCTTCCTTTTTGGATAACGGCTTTGGAAAGGCATTATTATTTTCAACATGCAAAGCGAAGAAAAAAAGATTTTTAATGATTTCTATAAACATGTCATCACCTCCACAAATATATATGCATTACAGCTTGAACAATATTTCAGGAAAACGCAAATAATGACAATATCAATATGATAATTGACTTCTTTTTTGTGGACTTGCATTTTTTTGTGAATTGATGTATAATAATATTATTATTTGTAGATTGGGGGTGCTTTTTTATGCAGATTGTTTTATGTTCGCTAATGGGTTATCTTATAGGAAACATAAATCCAGCATACATAATTTCAAAATTAAATGGTTTCGATATCCGTGAAAAAGGTTCGGGAAACGCCGGAGCATCTAATGTAACTATGATTATGGGCAAAAAAGCTGGCGTATTTACAGCATTGTTTGATATATTCAAAGCATTTGTCGCTTCAGTAATCGCCGTCAACTTATTCCCAGTTTTAAGGTATGCCCGGATAACATCAGGAGTTTCATGTATAATAGGACATATATTTCCTTTTATGATGAGATTTCATGGCGGAAAAGGTCTTGCCTGCCTTGCCGGAGTAATATTGTCATTTAATCCTACAATATTCTTTGCTTTATTACTAGTCGAAATTATAATTGCACTTGCAGTTGACTACATATGTATTGTAGCACCATCAGGTTCAGTTATATTTACAATGGTTTATGCTTTGCTTACCGGTGACCCTATCGGAACAATTATGCTTGCTATTGTTTCTGTTATTATTCTTTTTAAACATATTGAAAACTTTGAACGAATTTCAAGAGGTGAAGAGGCACATATTAGTTTTCTATGGAAAAGAGAAAAAGAAATAGAACGTCTGAAAAAATAATGTTTTAATCCCTGCTTTTTTTGAAGCGGGGATTTCTTGTAACAATTTTTCAGGCTGATGAATATAATAACTGATATAAATGAACTTTATAAATTTCAGGAAAGGAGAGGATTCTTATAATGGATTTAATTATAGTTATTTCTGTAATAATACTTTTGTTTATAGTCGTACTGGAATTTATTGGCATTTTCCACGGCAAGTCATGCAATGAAAATATATTGGACTATGCCGTAATAGTTCCTGTTTTTTCTTCTGATAGTAATTTCCCCATACGACTCGATTGCTTGTCAGAAAAAATAGCCTGTGGACATTGCCACGCAGAAGAAATCATACTTATAGACTTCGATGCATCTTCAGAGCAATTGGAACTATGTAAACGCTTTTGTCTTGAATATCCTTGTGCGTTAATAGCCTGCTCAAAAGATATTGAAAAAATATTTTATGAAACGTTTGCAATTGATACTGAAAAATAGTATAATATAAGATGATGTAATATCAGGGAGGTTCTTATATGAAAAATGAATTATTGCAAATTGAAGGAACTGTGGAAAATATAGTATTCAGAAATGAAGAAAACGGATATACAGTTATGGATTTTAATTATAAAGGCGAACCTGTTGTCGTTGTCGGAGAATTCGGAGAAATCTGCGAAAGTGAAAAACTTTATATCCATGGGAACTATGTTAACCACCCTAAGTTCGGCAGGCAGTTCAAGGCTGAACTGTATGAACAAAAACTCCCTGATACACCTATCGATATATTTAAATATCTTACTTCCGGAGCAATAAAAGGAATAGGTATCAGACTTGCACAAAAAATATTAATGACATTCGGCGATAAAAGTCTTGAAATCCTTGCAAATGAACCGGAAAGACTTATAGAAGTTAAAGGAATGTCTAAAAAAAAATGTAACGAAATCGCAAAAAATGCTAAAGAAGTCTTTTCCTTAAGAACGTTAAAATCCTTCTTTGATAAATATAAGATAAAATACATATTTGCAATGAAAACTTATTTATATCTTGGTTCAGATGCCCTTGAAGTAATAAACAATAATCCATACATTCTTTATGACGAAAATATAGGGTTGGATTTTAAAAAAGTCGATGAAATGGCATTTGATTTTAATATAGAAAAAAATTCATATTGTCGCATTATTGCTGGTATATGCTATATACTTAAACAAAATGTTATGCATGGTCATTCATGTCTGCCAATCAAAATACTGTTCGACTATGCAAATGAATTACTTGATATTGATAAAAAAGACTTTGTAGACAGTTGCAATAAAGCTATATTAAATGGAGAACTTTTCGCATATGGTTTAAATAACATTAAATATATATATCTTCCTGAAT
>CAZTUV010000095.1:910-8032 GCA_964616595.1 uncultured Alistipes sp. | reverse complement strand
TAATACACTGAGCTAACATTTTTGAAATATTAGATTTTTTTATTTTATATTTATTTTTCAATATATACTGAAAGGCATTTTTCAATCCCAAATTTGCTATAATATACAAAATAGAATCCATTAGTTCAAAATCATTAAAATCTATATGGTTTATAATAAATTTCGTTATTTTTTTTGATACTCTTTTTCTAAAATAGTATATGTATTGCACTGGCGGTCAGCTAATTCGCATAACTGATCAAGTGCATATATTAATTCTTTATCAGTTGGATTTTGATAAAATTCAAGAAAATCATCAATCATTTTTTGTATTTCATCAGTTGATAAGAACTCATTCATTTGGCTAAAGTCTTTCATATTCTCATATTCACTTCCTTATAACTAGTATGTGTGCCCAATTTGATTTGTTTTGTTTTACAAACTGTCCACCCACTTCCAGAATTTGAACCAGGATATATTTTAGCTGCATTTAAGTCCTGAGAATGCCACTTTACCTTTATCTTTTTAGAATTTATTTTAAAATCATATTTAGTGTACTGTTCGTTATGCCATGATACTGCATCAGTGCAACTATATGTGGTCCTAATTTTGCTGCAACGATATTTGTACGCTGAAACTTTCGTCTTGGAATTTTTCCTATTACAGTTTTTCCTCTCGGTGCGTATCCATATTCACGGTATAAATATGTGTCTATGCCTGTTTCATCCACGTAGGAATATCTGCGAGCTTTTTCAGATATTCTTTCACTTGTTCTTCCTTTTGTTCATAGTAACGTAGTGTCTTTTTTTGCGTGTGATTCCAAGACGTTTCAGTGCTTTTCTTATTGCCTCTGCACTGCATCCAAAGACTTCAGCCATCTCTTTTTGATAAGCGTCTGGATGTTCTGAAATATATGCTTTCAGTTTTTCAGGGTCTATTTTCTTGAATCCTCTGTTCAGAGGTTTGTTTGATAAATCGCCTGTTTCCTTGTATTGTTTTACCCATTTGCTCATTGCATAATTTCCTACGCCAAATACTTCGCATGTTTCTTTTATTGTGTACCCTGCAAGACGGTATTTTACTACTCGTTCTCTTAAATCTTTACTGTAACTCATATCTCTATTTTATCACATACATGCTTGAGTGTCAAGTTGATCTACTATAACTGGAATCTACACAGCCGTAATAATCGCCGTCATCGGAATCCCACAATTCGTACCAAGCAACACCATAGTTATAACACGAATTTTTTCGCTGTTACGTGCCATGCATTGCCTAAACTATTTCTTACTATTTGGGCTGCTCCTCCATTCAAAACATAGTCTGTTGAAAATCCTGCAACCGTTTCACCATGACAATTAATATATCCTTTCATATTATCCATATAATAGGACATACTGCCTGTTTTAATTGTTCTGCTTATATCTGTTGGAATATCGCAAGTTATGACATCTACTGCTATACACCAATCGCTATAAGGTGTGACATAAACGACACTGGGAGGCTGTGCAAACGCATTAAATTTCAGGTCAATATAATTATCAAAATCCTCTTTTGAATAAAATTCTGTAAATGCATTAATTCTGTTTCTGAGAGTAAAAATGCTACGGATTTCTTCTTCTGACGGTTCAGGATTCGAATCCAGAATTTCATACAGTTGTAGCAGAATATAGGCGTTCACTTTTGAAATTTTGCTTACCTTGTCTGCCTTCTCTGTTTCGCCAATTATATTTTTAATTCACCACTGATATAGTCGTATATCAACTCATAAATGGAAAAACATCGTTTCAAGTAGTTCAAATTTTCAAGATACTCACTATTCATAAACATCAATATCACACCTTAAAAAAGCAGGAGTATTTCACACATCTTGCAAAACTCCTGCTTTTTTCTTTTTGGATTGGTCTGCTTAATAATACAAACCTCTTTTTCTCATTTCTTTTGCTGCCAATTCTTTGATACGTTCATCAACGTCATCATCGTACTGCTTTTCGTTCCACCATTCCTGAAGTTTATAATCTGTCGCTTTTGAGAAAATTGTTTCATATTTTTTCAAAGCTTCTCCCATCGCAGCATTACAAAAATCGTTAAAGAATCCCATTTCTTATCCCTCCTTTTTTTGATGATTTTATTTTAGCAAAGATATCTTAAAAAGTATATACAAAACAGTTCTGAAAAAGTTTTTTAATTTCGGAACTGTTTTATCTTGACGTTAAATTTTCAGGAATTTTTCTGCCATTTGGAGCATTTTTTTCTTTAGCTTTTCCTCTGAATCACTGTACATTTGTATTTCATTCTCATTCAGTTTACTATAATCCTCATAGCTTAAAATCATGGGAAACGATTCTGGCATTACCGTCAGGATTGTTCTTTCTAAAGTCATTGGTATATCTTCATTTGGTTAGCAGTTCAGGTAATACCACTCGCTCAAAGGAGAAAGATTGGCAAAACAGAAATCACATAACGCAATATCTATGTGGTCATCATCAATATAACTTATTCGCAGATGGTCATATAATTCTAATTCAGATTGATATTGATTGAAATTCTTGCCATTATCTCTGTAAATATTGTAATCCTGATACTGAAATACCGCTTTCAGATTTGGTATAAAATGACTCCGTTTCTGCATCATACCAGTTTTTCTCGCAAGTACTGCAAAAAGTATATAAGGCTTGATACGTATAAATTTTTCATCACTGTTAATGTACATCAATAAAGAATTCAGATTATCTTTGTATATCTCATTCCCAACACTTTTATATAAAAAAGTATGCTGTATCGTCATTTGATAAAGCAAGTCAGATTCTTCTACGTACTCAATATGTTTTACCTGTATTGGCTTTTTCAGATATTCCCTTAATTCATTGAATTTTCTGCTGTTATCTGACTGTAATTTCAGAAATAATTTCAGTTCCTGTACAAACTTATTCTGATGAAGATAATTTCTGATTTCCTGTTCATCTGTACGGTCATGAGCGTTTATTCCATTCAGCAGTCCGAAATCCATCATAATGCAAAGATACAGATACTGCAAATCAACGTTATCAGGCTGCTGACTGATACGTTCCATAAGGTTGTAACAGGTTGCAACAAGATTCTGACTGCTGATAGAATACTTTGAGAGCAGACCATAAAACTTTTCTTTGAATTGTTTTACTTTTTGTTTGGCACTATTAAATGTAAGGTAATTCTTATTCAGCAATTCATCAAGCTCTGCATATTGGTCAACTTGTTCGTCGATGTATTTATCAATTACATAATCAATATCAAATTCCATATTTTATAAATCTACACCATCCTTGAATCCTATATGTTATTCTTCAAACTCAATTGTTGTTAAACCATAATACTTCTCAAAGAAAGCTTTCAGTTTATCAATAACATCCTGTTTCTTTTCTGCTCTTGCTCCACCGCCAAAACGTGAAACAGGAGGCATAATCTTATCTATATCCGTTCCCGACGTTTTTATCTGTCCATCTCGGAAAGCATTATATAAGTATTTTTTTGTTTCTTCAGCATTAAGCTTTTCTTCTGCAATGAGTGTTTCAATATCAGCTTTCTGCTGTCTCTTTACAAATGTTTCCCAATCCTTGTCCACATCAGTCTTAACTGTAATTGTTTCAATAAAGTTTTCAATAAGCTCCTTCTTGGAACGAAGCTCAAGGCTGGATTTGATTGCTCTGTCAATTGATGCATGAATCGTCTTATCCTCGCAGTTGCTCTCATGATATTTGGAAGCGAGCATGAGAATGTAATCAATATTTACTTCAATCTGCTTTACAAGTTCCATTTCAAAAACAATATCATCATCGATATTATCCTTATCAGCATCTCTGCGGTACTTATCATGCAGGTCGTTATAAATACCTGTATAATCCTGAAAATCAACAGGGAGCAGGAGGCTCGCTTCTTCCGTGAATTCATCAAAGGTTGAAAGGATATTCCTAAGTCTCAGAATGTTGCCAAAAAGCACAATGAAGTCCTTTTCAGCCTTTTCACCAATGATGTCTGTACCAAGCGGATATTTCTGTAAAAGTTCAGCTATTCTTTCTTCATAGCCTTTCTGATGCTTGGCATTTTCATCATAGCCGTAATAATAATCCTTGTATGATTTCAGGAGAACCGTTCCGCTTGCTTCTCTGTCACCAAACAATTCAATAGCATCATTTGTTTCATCTTCAAGGTTGCGGAAACATACAATATTGCCGAAAGTCTTGATAGAATTCAAAATACGGTTTGTTCTTGAATAGGACTGAATCAGACCATGCATTTTCAGATTCTTGTCCACCCACAATGTATTGAGCGTTGTAGCGTCAAAACCCGTAAGGAACATATTTACAACAATCAGCAAATCTACTTCTCTGTTCTTCATTCTCAAAGATAAATCCTTGTAGTAATTTGGGAATTTATCCGCAGAAGTATCATATGCTGTATTGAATGTTTCGTTGTAGTCACTGATAGCACGTTCCAAAAATTCTCTTGACGTTACATCAAGTCCGCTTGTATCATCGGAATTTTCATCATCAAGGAATCCGTCTGGGTCTTCCTCATTCTGTCCATAACTATAAATCGTTGCAATATTCAGCTTATATGCAGGGTTTTCTTTCATCTGACGCTTGAACTCGGTATAATACAGCTTTGCGGCTTCAATAGAAGATACTGCAAAAATAGAGTTAAATCCGTTCAGACGAAGCGACTGTTTCTTTTCAGCTGTCTGCTGATTTTTTGCTACATCTTCAATATTAGTCAACTTGTTAAAAGTGTAAAAACCATTGTTACGCTTGCTCTTCTGGTCGAAATGTTCAAAGATATATGAAACAACTTTGCTGATACGCTGCGGTGCAAGCATTGCTGACTCGGTGTTGATTGCCTCAACTTTTTTGTCACGCATATCATCTTTATTCTTTATGGTATCAATATAATCAATTCTGAACGGCAGGACATTTCCGTCATGAATGGCATCAACAATGGTATATGTATGCAGCTTGTCACCAAAAGCCTGCTGTGTGGTACGGAGCTTTGGATTTTTCCCATTTCCGGCATTTTTTGCAAATATAGGCGTACCTGTAAAGCCGAAAATATGATAATTCTTGAATCGCTTTGTAATGCTGATATGCATATCACCAAACTGGCTGCGGTGGCATTCATCGAATATCATTACGATATGGCTGTTATAAATAGGGTGACTCGGATTTTTCTTGATAAAATTCTCAAGTTTCTGAATTGTCGTTACAATAATCCTGTAATCGTGAGGATTACCCTTGCTGTCCTTGTTTTCAAGTTGCCGCTGTAACACAGCTGTGCTTCTGTTGCCGTTTGCAGCACCCTTTTCAAAACGGTCATATTCCTTCATCGTCTGATAGTCAAGGTCTTTGCGGTCAACGACAAACAGCACCTTTTCAACAGACGTAAGCTTTGAAGCAAGTTGTGCAGTCTTGAACGAAGTCAGTGTTTTACCACTTCCCGTTGTATGCCATATATAACCGCCTGCATCAAGCTGTCCCATACGCTTGTAATTGGTGGAAATCTCAATCCTGTTGAGTATTTTTTCAGTAGCCACAATCTGATACGGTCGCATGACCATAAGCATCTTTTCACTTGTAAAAATACAATATTTTGTCAGAATATTCAAAAGTGTATGCTTTGCAAAAAATGTCTTTGTAAAATCCACAAGGTCGGGAATAATCTTGTTATTAGCATCTGCCCAATAGGAAGTAAATTCAAAGCTGTTGCTTGTCTTTTTGCCCTTGCGTTTTCCGTCACGCTCCTTGATTGCAGAAAAGCGTGTTGTGTTGGAATAATACTTTGTATGTGTACCGTTGGAGATAACGAAAATCTGCACATACTCATAAAGCCCAGTATTCGCCCAGAATGAATCACGCTGATAACGTTCTATCTGGTTAAATGCCTCTTTTATAGCAACTCCACGGCGTTTCAGCTCGATATGTACAAGAGGAAATCCATTGACAAGCACCGTCACATCATAGCGATTGTCATAGTTGCCCTTTTTTTCGGTGTACTGGTTTATCACCTGCAAAAAGTTGTTATGGATATTCTTTTTGTCAATTAGGGAGATATTCTTATTTGTGCCGTCATCACGCTTCAGCACCTGCACGTTATCTTCTTGAATAATACGGCTCTTTTCTTCAATACCGTGATTGGAATTAATAATATTCTGAGAAAAAAAGCGTTTCCATTCATCGTCTGTGAAAATGAAATTGTTGAGTTTTTCAAGCTGTCTGCGGAGATTTGCAACAAGGTCATCGGATTTATGTATCTGTACATATTCATAACCTTGTTGTGTAAGCATTTCGATGAAAGCCGTTTCCAGTGCAGCCTCGCTCTGATACGCACCTGAGCGTGTTGTCTGCGGTTCATACTCGGCAACAACGGTGCTTTCGGGCATTTCCATTATTACTTTTATGTCGTTCATTAAATCAGCTCCTTAAATGTAAGCAGTTTATCTCTATAATAATCATACTGTTTTTGTCTTGATTCTATTTCAGCAGGCAAGCCCTTTGAAATATCGTTGCAGAGAGTGTCAAAGCGGTCGAGGATTTTGACAATGCGTTCTTGTTCTTCTAGTGACGGAATTGGAAGTACAATTTTATTTAGTTCACCCATAGGTATGCTCTTAACAGTTCCACCAGCAACTTTCTTCATATACGCTTGTTTAACAGGTTCGGTCATAAGAAGATACCTGAGGAATTTTGACAACACAAATCTGGAATCAGGTTTAATTGCATAAACCCCCTCTTTTATATTCCAGTTGTTCGGTTCTTCAGTAATTACTGCGGTTTCGCCTATTGTGCCAGTTCCAGAAAACAAAATATCTCCCACTTCCAAATTAGAACGATTATTACATAATCTCAACGCTTCATCATTGATAAGGTCAGTTTTATCAGTCGGAACAATCCTACCACTACGAATTTCACGAATTGTGATATAATAATTTGTAGCGTCATCAGTATTCAACTTGAAAAAATGACGAGGATTTAATCCTGTATTTAATGAATGGATAATGTCATCAAGTTCAATATATACATACCCAAAAACATACTGAATAAGCCTAATTACGTCCTTCTCTTCTCTTCTCTTCTCTTCTCTTCTCTTCTCTTCTCTTCTCTTCTCTTCTCTTCT
>CAZTUV010000095.1:0-810 GCA_964616595.1 uncultured Alistipes sp. | reverse complement strand
CTTAGAGATTATCGCACCTGTTTCAGCGTATGTCAATAGGCAATCTCTATAAAATTCGTACTGTTTTTCACGCAATTTTATCTCTGCCGGCAAGCCAATATTGAGGTCGGTGCAGATTGAATCGAAGTTGTCGAGGACTTTGACAATGCGTTTTTGGATTGCGAGAGGAGGTACTGGAATTTTTAACTTTTCAAGAGTTTCTCTTGGTAATCGAGGTACACTTGAATGTCTTACTCTTCCAAGAATATGCGATTGCTGTTTTTGAAGAACATAATATAAATATCTGGCATTTATTTTCTCACTTTCAGAAAAAGTATAACAGTCATCAGCAGCCCAGAATTCTTCAAAGCTGAAACCAATTTGTCCAGCCGCACCAGCTCCAATTACAAAAGGCATATATGACTTGCGATTTGCTTTTATATAGTATCCAAGTGGTGTTAAACTATTCTGATATACTGGTATTCCAGTTTTTTCATCAAGTTCACTGCGTACTACACGAGTTCCTCTCTCAATAGTAACAATCTCACCCAATGTTCTCCATTCACACTCACTTGTCTCCCCCCCGAGGACACCGAAGTTTAACAGCATATCCCTGTAATACTCATACTGTTTTTTTCTTGCGGTAAGCTCTGCGGTAAGCTCTGCGGTAAGCTCTGTGAAATTGTCAAGTATCCTGACAATTTCACACTGTACAGGTAGTGGGGGAACGGGGAAGCAAAATGTTTTCCAGGTATCACTATTAATATTATTAATAGTTCAGTCTGTTGAAAAAGATCCAGTATAAATCTGGACTTTTTTTATATAATATGG
>CAZTUV010000094.1:0-8145 GCA_964616595.1 uncultured Alistipes sp. | reverse complement strand
ATAATGTATAATTGACATACTTAATAAATATGATTAATCTGAAGGAGGATTTAATATGAAAAAATATTTATCATTTGTTCTTGCTGCTTCAATGTCATTGTCAGCATTAACTTCTACTGCTGTTATGGCTGAAAACACTGACTCTTCCGCACCATCTGTAAATAATATAGTGGTCTTGGGCGACAGTATCGCAAGTGGATATGGACTCAATGAAGATGAATATTCATATGCACAACTTTGTACTGAATACTTTGGATGCAATCTTAATAATTTCGCTGTACCTGGTTTGAGTTCAGATGAACTTCTTTATTCACTTAAAAATAATGATTCTAAACAACAATCTATTGCAAATGCCGATGTAGTTGTTGTTTCAATCGGTGGTAACGATATTATACATTATGCCTCAAAGCAATTACTTACTTTTGCAGCCAAAAAAGGACTTCTTGCAGATGGCTATACAGAAGAGGATATTCCAGACGACCCTGGCGTTTATGCTATGACTCACATGATTGATAAGGACGCTTTTACTGAATATGCTAACAGTGGCATACAGGCTACTCTCGAACTTAATACAGAAATAAAAGCTTTATCAATGAATCTCCGTCTTACAGAAGGTAACAATGCTTATGGTGAAAACCAAGGTATTATAAAAAATCAGATAATGACAAATATTAGCGAATCCGTTAATATTATAAAAGATATAAACCCAGATGCACAAATTATTGTTCAGACAGTATATCAGCCATTACAACTTTCTGCTGAATTTGTTGAAGATAATTATAGTGATTATATTACAATGTTTACTACATTGCGTTCTGACTTCAACTCAATAATGGAGACTTTCAGACAAGAACTCCAGAATATTGATAATATTGAAATACTCGATGTTTTCCAGACAATTACAGCTCTCGAAAATATATCTGATTCCACTAATGCTACACCTGGTTATGCATATTATTTTACAAATATTCAAGCACCAATAACATCTGAAAATGAAGATGAAGAAACTATTGATTTCCACCCAAATCAAAAAGGTCATGTTGCTATTGCAGCATCACTGATTAATACAATTAAAGTTAAAGATACAGAAACAGGCGAATTCGTAACCCCTGCTCCTGCTGTACGTGATGTTGACCCTGAAACAGGTGAAGCAACTCCTTCACTTCTTGCTACAACTTTCAATAATATTAAAGATTTAACAGATTATCCACTTCTCGCAATGGAAGAAATGACTAATGCACTCCCTGAAAAAGTTATGCCTGGTGATATAAATAATGACGGATTTGTTGATTCAGATGACGCCAGCATTATCCTTGGTGAATATGCACTTCTTTCAACAGGCAATGAAGGAGAATTCAATGATGAAGAAAAAATTAAAGCTGATATAAATTATGATAATAACATCAACGCAGTAGACGCTACAAATGCATTATCATATTATGCTTACTTATCAACACTTTCAGAAGAAGAACCTGTAAGCATTTACAGAAATATGTATAGAGTATATGTGGAAGAATCCAATAAATAATATAACTTGATAATAATGGGAATACTGCTTACAATAAGCTGGTATTCCCATATTTGTTATATTTATTTTTTTATCATAAGGCAAACAGAATGTGCTGAAATACCAAGTTTTTCGCCAGTAAAACCAAGTTTTTCTTCAGTAGTAGCTTTTACACTAATCTGCGAAATATCACAATTGCATATTTTTGCGATATTCTCACGCATTAATTGTATATATGGAGAAAGTTTCGGAGATTGTGCAATAATTGTAGCATCAATATTACCTAAAGAATAACCGTGTTCTCTAACTATGCGACAAACTTCTTGCATAAGTTCAAGACTATCAGCATTTTTAAACTTTTCATCAGTATCAGGAAAAAGCTTTCCTATATCTCCAAGGGCTAATGCTCCGAGCATCGAATCCATTATTGCATGAACAAGCACATCAGCGTCTGAATGACCCAATAATCCTTTATCATTTGGAATTTCCACACCGCCTAAAATAAGTTTTCTTCCTTCAACAAGACGATGCACATCATATCCATGACCTATTCTAAACATAATTTATTCCTTTCAAGAAGTATTTTTGCAATATCTACATCTTCTGGTGTAGTTATTTTTATATTCGTATAATCTCCGATAGTCATGTAAACTTTACTTCCAATAGCCTCAACGAGCTGGCAATCGTCTGTAAAATCAAGACCATGTTCAAGAGCAAAATCTATGCCTTCAAAATAAATCTTACGTTTAAAGACTTGTGGCGTTTGTGTTATATAAAGAAATTTCCTTGGTGGTGTATCAGTTATAAGCCCATCTTCAACCATTTTTATAGTATCTTTTACCGGAACTCCTAACGTTGCTCCACCAAAAACAGAAGCATCTTTAATAGTTTTTTCGATAAATTCCGGCTTTACAAGAGGTCTTGCCCCATCATGAACAGCTATCATTTCACTATCTTTGGAAATACATTTCACACCATTTATAACGCTTTCCTGACGTGTAGAGCCACCAGCGGTACATTGTTTAAACTTTGTTATACCTGCTTTTTTAGCCTCATCGCATATTGCTGAAAAATCGTTTTCACGTGCAACAATTATTATTTCTTTTATACTTTCGCACTTTTCAAAAGCCTGCATTGTAACCCCTATAACAAGACGTTCACCTAATGGCATAAGAATTTTATTAATTCCACCCATTCTTGAGGAATTGCCGGCACAGACTATTACAACAGATGTATTCATAATTTTCCTCCGGTTTTTTATTATATACTAATTATAATATATGTTTTCCGGATTGTCAATTTTATGTGAAAAAAATCTATATAAACAATCACAGTACCATCAATTATATGAAAAATCTGACATATAAAATTCGCTTTAATATTACATAAACCGCAAATGTGTGTCACAGTACCGGTTTATAATACAGACATACTAAAAAACAGATAAAGATATCTGAAAGGATTGTGATTTTTATGATGAACGAATACAATAATATAAATCTTGATGACAATTCACCTAAACCTAAAAAGAATACTCTACGTAAAATTACAGCATTTTTCATGGCAATGGCATTGGTTTCTGGTGGTTCAGTAGCAATATATCGTGAATTTTTTGAAAACCCTGCATCTGTTATTCAGGAAACAAGTAAAACAGATTCAAATAATAAATCTCATGTTTCTGCCGAAAATATGAGCCTTATCAATACATCGGACAATTCCGTGGAGGAACTTTCCACTGAAGAAATCGTACAAAAAGTGATTCCATCAGTAGTTGGCATTGAATCACAGTTTACAGTAACGTCAATGAACAACGGATACTACTATGGATTTAATACACCATCTGCTTCCAGTGCTACCAGCACGGGAACGGGTGTTGTAATTACAGAAAACGGTTATATTGTCACCAATGCACATGTCATATATGATAGTGAATATGGAGCAGGTGTTGCAGATAGTATAACCGTCTATACGAACGATGATAACAGTTATAATGCTGAAGTCATTGGATATGATACAGATTGTGATATTGCTGTACTTAAAATAAATGCAACTGGTCTTACAGCAGCAGAATTTGGTGACAGCGATAGCCTTATGTTAGGAGAATCTGTTGTAGCTATCGGCAACCCTCTTGGATTCGACCTTATGAATACAGTAACAAGTGGTATTATATCTGGTCTTAACAGAAATATTACTATAAATGACAAAGCTATGAATCTTATTCAAACAGATACCGCTATAAATTCTGGTAACTCCGGCGGCCCTTTAATTAATAAAAAAGGACAAGTAATTGGTATAAATTCTTCTAAAATGTCATCAAGTTATGGTTCAGCAAGTATTGAAGGTATTGGTTTTGCAATTCCATCAAATGAAGTTTCCAAAATAATCGACGACCTTATTGAATATGGATTCGTTACAGGAAAACCTCAGCTTGGTATAAGCTGTCAAGATGTAACACAAAATATTTCACAAATGTATAATATGCCAATAGGTATTTATATAACTGATATATCAGAAAATAGTGCTGCCGAAAAAGCTGGTTTGCAATCCGGAGATATTATAACAGCAATAGACGGATTACAGGTCGAAACCGCTGAAGAACTTAATGCACAAAAAAATACTCATTCCGCAGGCGATTCAATTGAAATAACATATATCAGAAACGGAAAAGAAAATACTGTTAAAATTACCCTTGATGAAGTAAAAAACAATTAATAAAAGATTTTCTTCTTAATTATATATCCCCCCTTAAAAGTCGTCTGCCAAAGGCGACTTTTACATTTAGGTAACATTTTAAACAATCTTAAAGAAATATATTGAAATATTTTTGTGGTTCTTGACTAATCATGCCTTGTATGATATAATAATTCTATGATTTGCAAATGCAAAATTATAAAATTATATAGGACGTGATTTTTATGCCATCTAAAAATGTATCAATGCTCAAAAATAATTTATCATTAGATAACAAAATAATGCCAAAAATTGCTCAGTTTTATAAAAAACTGCCGGAAGAAGTAATTAATAGTGCAATTAATAATCTTGGTCGTGATGAAAGACGAAATATAAAAAAAGAAAAAAACTTTGAAAAAAAAATATTAATTGCATTGGAAAAGTCACCAGGTAGATTTATACATAAAATTTATGAATCTCATCTGGGAGGAATGATTTCCTCGCCCGATGCAAGTTATGAAGAAATTATGGCGTCATACAACGGCGAAAACTGTATAATGAATACTATACTTATATTTGAAAAATTATGTAACAGCAATGATAAACTGGAAAGAAAAGATTTATCTGACTTCCTGAAATCACCACAGTTTAATAAAACACTTGAAAATAATTATAATAATTATAGCGATGATGATATCTTTAATGAAAATATGCTGGCAAATGAAACAAGAATAGACAGTTTCACATTAACCAGGGATTCAGATATAATACAAGAACCTTTTGTGACAGAAAATGTAAACATTACTGAAATTCCAGAAATAACAGAACCAATTATTAATGATATTCCTAAAACAGAAAAAAACAAATCAAAGTCAGCTAAGAAAAAATCAACAGAAATATATTATATAGGTTATATAGAAAGACGTGAAACTTATTATAATTTTGCTCCACAATACCAACTAATAAGACATAATTCAAAATATGAACTTGTAGAACTCCATCAGGTGGCAGAAAAATTTCCGCCTAATGGTACTATAAACCTTTCATATAATCGCAACGGCATTTCAACAAGTCAGAAAAGCATTGAAAAACTTGATTTAAACAATATCTTTGCTATATCATTTGATGAAGATGCTCTTGAAGAAAATATTAGTTATTCGGGAGAAATACATGGCGACGTCAATCTTAAAATTGATTTGCAAAAAGAATTTGATACCAACCGTAACTCTGATAAATTCTTTAAAAAAATCAATGAACTGCAAATATACAGAATAGCTGAACCAGAAGAGTTTATTGACGATAACAGATTCATCAGGGATTATATTCAAATAGACGATGAATTTGCATCAGGAGAGTTGGTTCTCTTACGCAGAAAAAAAGATGATAATTCTGAATTCAATGATATATCCGGACCTTACAAAGTTTATAAAGATAATAAAACATTCATTCAACCTAAAATTGAAAAACAAGGTTATTGGATAAAATGCTATAATGAAGAAAAGCTTTCTTTTGGAACGAGCGAAAGACAAGAATTCAATTCTGACCCTGTATGCACTCAATTCGCCCTGATTGAAGGTGAATGTAGCTACAAAAAAGATATTATCCCTGATAAAATACTTATACAGAATATATTCTCTGAAATTTCTAAAGATTTCATAAATATTATAAAAAAACAACCAGACGAAATAGTGAATATAATGAACAGTTCAATTATTGTTTCCAGAAATATTCCAGATGACATAAAAAATCAAAGACTCAAAAGAATACGTTCATTATTTTCTGACATAAAAAATTACACCAATGAACAAAAAGAAATCGCTAATACTTATATAGAGGCTTACTGTGATGATGAAAAAATAAATGAAAAGCTTTCCGAAATATTTATGAAAAGCCAAAAGTTTAAAGAGTTTGAAAAGAAATATACTAAACCAACCAAAACAAATGCTACTGAATCCGCAAAAATAATGGCTTTAGCGGAAAAAAACGGGGAAATTGCAGAACTTAACAAGAAGATTTCCGAACTCAAAGAACAATACTCTCTATATAATGATATCGAACACTATAAAACAAAGAAAAAAATTTTACAGGAAGAAATTTCAGAACTTAAACATAAAAACAATGAACTTAAAGTCAAAATAAAAAATACTATAAACGAACAACTTAATGAAACTAAAATAGCATTTGACCCATATATTTCCCATACTATGATTGAAGCTGCAAGTAAATTCCATAAAAATCAGGAAATGACGGTTTATAGCAATGCTGTAAAAAATATTATGAAATGTGCATCTGAATGTTGCCATATGGGAAAAAATCAGCTTTGCGAATATCTTGTAAATTACATCAAGCAATACAGAAATTATAGTACTAACGATATTATAAATATGTATATATGCATTACTCAAGGGTTTATCACTATATTTTCAGGTCTCCCAGGTACAGGCAAAACATCTATATGTAATATCATAGGTAACAGTCTGGGACTTAAAGACTTTGAAAACGGAGAAATCAATTATAACAGATTTGTACCTGTTTCAGTTGAAAAAGGCTGGTCATCTAAAAAAGACCTTATAGGTTACTATAACCCTCTTACCCAAAAATACGATAAAAATAATCGTCATCTGTATGATTCACTTATGATACTTAATGAAGAAAAGGACAATTCACAATTTCCATATCTTGTACTTCTTGATGAGGCAAATCTTAGTCCCATGGAATATTACTGGGCTGATTTTATGCAAATTTCAGATAAGTGTGATGACTGCAACAAATATATAAATATCGGTCTTAATGATGATATTTATATTCCTGATACATTGCGTTTTGTAGCTACTATAAATAACGACCAGACTACTGAATCACTTTCCCCACGCCTTATTGACCGTGCATGGATTATAAAACTACCAGTTTCAGATATAAAAAAAGAAATTCCATGTCCGGCACAAAAAATTTTATGGCAGGATTTATATGAAACATTCGGAAAAGTTCCGGACGATAAAATAAATAATGAATCACTCCTTACACAAATATTTAAGATTTTCCAAAATTCCGGAATGATAATAAGTCCAAGAGCAAAAATCAGTATGTACAATTATATATTAACCGCCCGTGGACTTCTGAAAGGCAATGATTCTGAAGTAATCGCTATTGATTATGCTATTATGCAAAGATTACTTCCTAAAATTAATGGCCATATAAAACTATACAGTAAGTTTTTTGACGAACTTACAGATGTCTGTAGTAAATATCATCTTGATATGACTAAAAAAGCTATTGAAAATATAAAAGATAATTCATCAAAAAACATGGGATACTGTCAGTATCTTTCCTGACGGAGGATATCTATGAAACTGGAATTGAATAGTCCTCAGCTCAGAGAGGTTACTGAAATACCAATAAAAAAAATAACATCTCCTCCAGATAATGATGACTCATTTAAAACTGATATTTACGTTTTTAATGATTATGAATACAACTCATTCAGACTTATTGACAATAATGAACTTGTTTCAGAATTTTATATCAATGATGAAGAAGTGAAAATCAAACCTTCAAATAACAATGATAATACTTATGAATTCAAATCAGATAAACCTATTTTTATACAATGTTTCAGTGAAGTACGTATCAAGCTAGTTATTGCCGGAAAAATATATATTTCTGATAGTATTTCCGTAATGGTCACTAATAACAGTCATAATAAAAATATCATAAAAATGATTGAATATATATGTGACTATGGTGAAGATTATCTTTATGGAAACTATATAAATCCCGCTGAAATCAACGAAAACAAAAATTTATCGATTAAGTCAAAATTTGAATTCCTTGATGAAATACTGTCAATCTATGAAAAATTTTTCTCATATTTCCAAAATTCACCTAAAACTAAATTGATATCAGGAGAAGTTATAGGAAAATTTCATAAGTTAAATATCATTTCTCCACAAACTATACAATATATAGCC
>CAZTUV010000093.1:0-8147 GCA_964616595.1 uncultured Alistipes sp. | reverse complement strand
GTTAATTATATTAAAATTTATGCCAAACTACAAAATCAACTAAACTGAACATGAAAAATCAGAATAATATGTACAATAAATGAAAAATTTTCTATAATCATTGAAATTTATGAAAAGAGGTAGTAAAATGAAAATCAGTGGTATTATATGTGAGTATAATCCTTTCCATAACGGACATCTTCATCATATAAATGAAACAAGAAAAAATGGGGCTACACATATCGTAGCCGTAATGAGCGGAAACTTTGTTCAACGTGGTGATGTTGCTATTATGGATAAATTTGAACGTGCAAAGTTTGCTGTACGTTCTGGCGTAGATTTAGTAATAGGACTTCCGGTACAATATTGTCTGTCATCAGCAGAAAACTTTGCATCTGGTGCAGTATATCTTCTGGATTCTCTGGGAGTTGTTCAGGAAATTTCTTTTGGCAGTGAATGTGGAAATATAAATGAACTTCTTAATGCTGTTAAAATTGTTCAATCAGTTTCGGATTCACATTACGACGAAATAATAAATATGATGGAAAAAGGTTATAATTACCCTAAAGCACTTAGTAATATAATAAAGGATATTGACCATGAAATGGCAAATATAATTGCAGAACCCAATAATTTACTTGCTATTGAATATCTTAACGCAATGACAAGATTTTCTTCTGAAATGACACCGTTTACTGTAAAAAGAACAGGAACTCCTCATGACAGTTATGAATCCCAAGATAATATGACAAGTGCATCTGATATAAGAAAAAGAATTCTTTTGGATAATGAAATAAGTTCAGCTTCTGATTTTATGCCGTTATTATGGAGCAATGCAATTAAAGATGCTTTTGATAACGGAAATATTGCCTCCATTGAAAGACTTGAAAAAATTATTTTATATAAATTGAGAACTTCATCACCGGAAGAACTTTCACTTATAAACGACGTCGGTCAGGGTCTTGAACATCGTATATATAACGCCAAAACAGCAAACTCTCTTAATGAACTGTTTTCTGAAATAAAAACAAAACGTTATACAATGGCACGTATAAGACGAATAATGCTTTCATTGCTTATAGGAATAAAAAAAGATGATTTAATACATTTACCGCCGTTTGGTCGCATACTTGCTTTTAATGAAAGGGGAAGGGAAATCCTTGCACAAGCCAAGGGCAAGGCTGATATTCCTTATGGGTCGTCAATTGCCAGACTTTCTGATATAAGCGGAGTCGCTCGCCGTTTTGCTGAACTTGAAATTAAAGCATCAGATATATACGGTCTTTCACTTGAAAGTATTAATTCGGCACAAAAGGATTACAGGGCAAAAATTATGATGGATATGGAGTAGAAATATGATAAGTAAATTTCTGAAGATTACTGCTTTTGCAGCTGTTGCAACAATAACATTTACTTCCTGCGGAAACAGAGTAAGTCTTATGAATAGTTCTGACGCTAATGCGGATACCGAACTGGAAGGCAGTTACGTTAAGGCTGAAGAATATCAACAGCAGGAAACAGCTGAACCTGAAAAAATTATTGAACAACAAGGATATCAGTCTGAAATAACTACAACTGAACAAGTTACTGAACAGGAAACAACTAAAAAAACTACTATTGATATTTATCAGAAAGATTATGACCTCCCCACAAGTGCTGTTATTGATAATTTTGAAACAGTATTGCAAAATCCTGAATTACCTACGGGTTGTGAAATCGTTGCCCTCACTCAGACATTGAATTTTTTAGGATTTGATGTTGATAAAGTTACAATGTGTGACGAATATATGTCAATAGATTTAAATGGCGAATATACTATGAGTCAATGTTATATAGGTGACCCTAAGTCCGGTACAGGATTTGGTTGCAGTTCACCTGTAATATGCAAAGCTGCAAGACGTCTGTTTGCTGATGAAGATTCAGATTGCTATCCCGTTGACCTTACCGGAACGGATTTTCAGGAACTCTTTTATCAGGTTGACCAAGGCAGACCTGTTGTTGTATGGGCTACAATGTACCTTATGGATACTGAGCCTCAATATGTTTATACAGCTAAAAACGGTGATGAAATGTGGTTCTGTACTTATCAGCATTGTCTGACATTGTACGGATATGACCTTGAACAGGAAATAGTTTATGTTGCCGACCCTCTTGTCGGAAATACTACTTATCCACTTGAAAAATTTGAAAAACTATATGATACTCTTGGAAAACAAGCAGTTGTTATATGTGGTGATGCTGAAAACGGTCTTGATGCAGAACCTAAGTCTGTTACAAGGTCTGAACCAGAAATTACAACGGAAATTTCAGAGGAAAATGCATATTATGAAGGATATTAAAGGTATTATATTCGATTTAGATGGAACGCTTATAGATTCTATGGGAATATGGTATGATACAGACCGTAAGTTTCTTAAAGAACATGGTGTGAATAATCCTCCGGAGGATATTTCGGAACGTGTCAAGAAACTTACTGTTGATAAATCAGCTGAACTATTTATAAAAGAGTTTTCTCTTGATTGCACTGTTGAATACATTATTGAACGCATTGAAGAAATTGTTCGTAATGAATATATGTTTAATATTCCATTAAAATCCGGTGTCGCTGAAACACTTGAATTTCTTGATACCAAAAAGATTCCTTATGGTGTAGCAACTGTTACATATAAGAATCTTGCTGAATCAGTTCTTAAGCGTCTGAAAATATATGATTGTATGAAGTTCCTGATGACTTCAGCAGAATTCCCTAAAGGGAAAAAAAGTCCTGATATATATTTGAAATGTGCTGAAATTATGAAACTTCCATCAGAAAATATCCTTGTAATTGAAGATTCTTTACATTGTATCGAAACGGCCAAAAATGCCGGATTTATTACTGCCGGAGTTTATGACAAACTTTCAGAAAAAGACATCGAAAAGATTTCAAGCATTTCAGACTATTATTTCTATACACTTAGTGAACTGACTGATATTATTTAAAGGGCGGATAATCTTCGCCCCATTTTTTTACAGGGACGTGATATTTATGAAAAAAGTAATGGTAGGTATGAGTGGTGGAGTTGATAGTTCAGTATCTGCACTTCTCCTTAGAGAACAAGGATACGAAGTTATGGGCATTACTCTTAAACTCTTTGGTGATGAGGATATAGTTCAGGCAGAGAAAGACGGAAAAACTTGTTGTGCATTATCAGACGTTGAAGATGCAAGAAGTGTTGCATATCGTTTGGGATTTGAACATCTTGTATTTAATTTCAAGGATAACTTCCGTGAATGTGTTATGAAAAATTTTGCTGAAAGTTATTTTTGTGGACGTACTCCTAACCCATGCATTGAATGTAACAGACACGTTAAATTTGATAAAATGCTACGTCGTGCTTTGGAACTGGATTATGATTTCATAGCCACAGGACATTATGCAATTAATGAATTTGATGAAAAATCAGGAAGATATATCCTTAAACGTCCAAAAGACCGTCAAAAAGACCAGACTTATGTCTTATATTCTCTTACTCAGGAACAGCTTAAACATATTATATTTCCGCTTGGAAACCTTGAAAAATCAGATGTTCGCAGAATTGCTGAAAGTGCTGGGCTTGTAAATTCAAATAAACCGGATAGTCAGGATATATGCTTTGTTCCAGACGGTGACTATGTAAGTTTTATAGAAAAATTTACCGGTAAGACAGTTCCGGAAGGCAATTTTGTAAATATTAATGGTGACGTTCTCGGAACTCATAAGGGAATTATAAACTATACAATAGGTCAACGTAAAGGATTAGGGATTTCTCTTGGAAAACCTGCTTATGTTGTGAATAAAAATGTCAACGAAAATACAGTTACACTTGGAGATGAAAAAGATTTATATACAAGTTCTTTAATTGCCGAAAATGTAAATTTAATATCTGTTGCAGAAATTGTTGAACCTATGCGTATTACCGCTAAAACACGTTACAGTCAGCACGAACAGCCGGCAACAGTTTCAGCAATCGGAAACAATCAGTATCTTGTTGAGTTTGATAATCCTCAGAGGGCTATAACCAGCGGTCAGGCAGTAGTATTTTATGACGGTGATATAGTTGTAGGCGGAGGTACTATAAAATGACTAATTGCAAATTGGAAAAACTTACTGATAAAATTTTTGTATGTGCAAGCAGTGAACACCGTTTTGGAACAGATGCTTTTTTGTTGGCACATTTTTCTAAATACAGACAAAAAGATAAAGTCTGTGATTTGGGGACAGGCTGTGGAATAATTCCGCTTATTATGCAGAAAAAATTACCCCCTGAAATAATATATGCTGTTGATATTCAGGAAAATGCCATAGAACAGTTGAAAACAGGCATTGAACAAAGTGAAGTGAGAAAAATTGTTCCTGTATGTGCAGACCTTAAAGCACTCTGGAAAGATGCTCCGACAGGCAAACTTGACCTTGTTACTTGCAATCCTCCATACAAAGCGGTAAATACTGGCTTTGAAAGTGCAATAACTGCTCAGAAAATTGCACGCCATGAGATTATGTGCAATATAAATGACGTTTGCTGTGCTGCCGGAAAACTGCTTAAATTCGGCGGAAGATTGTGTATTTGTAATCGCCCTGAAAGACTGGCAGATGTTATATGTGCTATGCGTAATAATAATATAGAACCTAAAAGAATACGTTTTGTTTCTAAAAATCCGGAATCATCTCCATGGCTTTTCTTAATAGAGGGTAAGAAAGGTTCTAAACCATTTATGCAGGTTGAACCTCAACTATATATAAGAAATGAAAACGGCTTTACAGACGAACTTGAAAAAATTTACGCAACAGGAAAGGAAAAATAATGAGTGGAATATTTTATGTTATAGGTACTCCTATTGGTAATCTTGATGATATAACTATACGTCAGCTCGATACTCTTAATAACGTCGATTTTATATGTGCTGAAGATACAAGAGTTACTCTTAAACTTTTAAATCGTTATGAAATAAAAAAACAGCTTATAAGCTTTCATGAACATAGTTCTGCAAATGATGCACAAAGAATCATTGACAGACTTCTTAATGGCGAAAATTGTGGTATTGTTACTGATGCCGGAATGCCTTGTATTTCTGACCCCGGTGAAGTTCTTGTAAAAATGTGTGCCGAAAATAACATTGAAGTAAAGGTAGTTCCCGGAGCAAGTGCCGTTGTATCTGCGGTGGCGATTTCCGGACTGGATACAAGACGTTTTATGTTTGAGGGTTTTTTGCCGGTAAATAAAAAAGAACGTTCAGAACGTCTTGAACTGCTGAAAAATGAAACAGGTCTTATGGTTTTCTATGAAGCTCCTCATAAATTGAAAAATACACTTTCCTGTCTTTGTGAGTTTTTTGGAGAAGATAGAAAAATTTCCATTTGTCGTGAACTCACTAAAATTCATGAAGAAGTTTTACGTATCAATCTTGGGGAAGCAGTTGAATACTATAATAATACAGAACCAAGAGGAGAATTTGTACTTGTTTTAGAAGGCAAGAAAAAAGAATCCTGTGATAATATAACGCTTGAGCAGGCTCTTGAACAAGTTAAGAAACTCGTTGAAATGGGTGAAAAACCAACAGATGCCTGTAAAGCAATATCAAAAGAATCCGGATTCAAAAAAAGTGAACTCTATTCTGCATTTTGTAATGATTGAGGTGATTTTATGCTACATACCATGAAACTGAAACAGAATCCTTTTTATAAAATTAAAAATGGTAACAAAACTATTGAACTCCGTTTATATGATGAAAAACGTCAGAAAGTCAATGTGGGAGATTTTATTGAATTTTCTTTAATCGACAATCTTAAAGAAAAAATTCAGACTAAAGTAATAAATTTGCACCGCTTTGATAGTTTTAAAGAACTATATGCCACTTTACCAAAAGAAAAACTGGGATACAAAGAAAATGAAATGCCTGACCCGGAACATATGAATATTTATTATTCCAGTGAAAAACAAAATGAATATGGTGTTCTGGGCATAGAAATAAAACTTACTTCTTTACAGAGATTTATTGATGCACAAAATTATGGGTATAGTTTTGGTGAAACATATGAAACAGCATTATCTGAAATAAAACAGGGCAGAAAAATATCACATTGGATATGGTATATATTTCCACAGATTAAAGGACTCGGCATAAGTGACATAACTGCTTATTTTTCTATTAAAAATCTTGAAGAAGCCATTGATTATTATAATCACCCTGTACTTAATTCAAGACTTATTGAAATAACTTCAGCACTTCTTGATATAGAAACTGATGACCCTATGTTTGTATTCGGATATCCTGATGCATATAAAATCCGTTCATGTATGACGCTTTTCAAATATGCCGTACCGCATAATGATTTGTTTCAACGTGTTCTTGATAAGTTCTGTCAAGGTTCTGAAGATTACGATACACTTGAAATAATAAACTCCAACTGAAATAAAAAGTGTTGAGCAGGTGAAAACTGCATAAAATACTTGAAATTTGCATAGAAATATGATATAATGTATATAAACTTTAGTTCAAAAAGTAAACTGCTATATAATAGAAAAGAGGTACTTATTATGATATGCGATTTACATTGTCATACTAAACTTTCAGATGGTTCTATGGGAATTGAAGATATTATCGAACAAGCTAAACGTACTCATATTGATTGGCTGTCAATTACTGACCATGATACTATGGCATCATTTTCAAGAGCAGGTATTTTGGGAGAACGTTCCGGCGTTAATATTTTAAAAGGTGTTGAACTTTCAGCATGGGACAAGAAACGTAACAGAAAAGTTCATATTCTCTGCTATGCGCCACGTAAACCCGACAGACTGGAAGGTCTTTGTCTTAAATCATGTGAAATACGTAAAGAATGTTCAAAAGAAATGATTGCTAAAGTTATGGAAAAATATCCTATTACTATGGAAAGTATTTTGAAACATACAACAGCTTCTAAAAGTATTTTTAAACAGCATATTATGCGTGCCTTGATTGACTATGGTTATGCACTTGAATTTTATGGAAGTCTTGACAGAGAACTCTTTAATCCGGAAAAAGGTTCATGTTATGTTGAACGTGAATATCCTGATGTTAATTTTGTTATAGACTTGATTCATACAGCCAAGGGTGTTGCAGTAATGGCTCACCCTGCACATTATGACAGTATTGAACTTCTGGAAGAACTTGCAAAAAATCATAAAATTGACGGTGTTGAAATCGGTCACTGGTCTGCTGATGAAAATTATCGTCATGAACTATCGTCTATTGCCTCAAAATATGAACTTATTAAAACAGGCGGTTCAGATTTTCACGGATTGTATAATAATGTTCCCACCCATTTAGGAAGCGAAACAACTACAAAGGAAAATCTTGACCGCATAATTAAACTCTCTGCAAAAATGAAATGAGTATATTATGAAAGATATGGAAGTTAAAATTATACCATTGTTTATATCGTTATTATTACTATTGCTGTTTATTTCCCCTATGCCAATGGGAATATTGACCGTTGGAAATATTTTCGGTACTATTGTTTCCGCAACTATGAGTCTGATTTTCCTTTTCTGGAAACCTTTTAAACATTTAATAAAAAATCTTTGGGAAATGTCTGCCGGAAAAATATTTCTTATTATAATTAGTGTATTTATTACATTGTTCATTATATATGCAATAGTTATAAGTGCATTTATGATTAAATCTGCTAATGACCCTCCTCCAGATGAAAACACTACTGTTGTTGTTCTGGGCTGTAAGGTTAAAAACGGCAGGCCAAGCCTTATGTTAAAACGCCGTCTTGATGCATCTTATAAATATCTTTCTGAACATGATAACGTAAATGTTATTGTTTCCGGAGGACAGGGAAATGATGAATCTATAAGCGAGGCACAATGTATGAAAGAGTATCTTATCGAAAAGGGTATCAGTAAAGAACGGATTTTCATGGAAGATAACTCGACAAATACTAAAGAAAATTTATTATTTTCAAAAGAGATTATACTCAAAGAAAAACTACCAGAAAAAATAACTCTTGTTACAGATTCTTTCCACCAGTATCGTGCAGAATTACTTGCTGAAAATATTGGTATTGAACCTTATAATATTTCTGGTTATACAAGCTGGTACATTGTTCCAACTTATTGGGTTCGTGAATGGTTCGGGATAGCTTACTATTCATTGTTTGGAAA
>CAZTUV010000092.1:0-8194 GCA_964616595.1 uncultured Alistipes sp. | reverse complement strand
CATAGAAACAAATTTTATTTAAATATATTTATAAATAATTTATTAATATTTAATAATATTCAATGCTTTTTCGTTGAAAAATCACTTTTTTCAGCCCTATTATGCGGATACATTCAAATGAAAGGAGTTTTTTTACGGATAAGTTTTTACAAACGCTGCTGGCTGTGTTATGTGCAATCTGTGGATTCCTGTGGGGAACACCTGACGGATTATTGTATGCATTAATAGCTTTTATGGTAATTGATTATGTGACAGGAATAATTTCAGCATATTTAAGAAAAGAGATTTCCTCTGCAATAGGTTTCAGAGGAATAGCTAAAAAAGTATTTATTATGTTTTTAGTAGCTGTTGGACATATAATTGATACAAAACTGGTCGGTGATGGAACAGTTTGCCGTTCAACAGTTATAGGGTTCTATATTGCAAATGAGGGGATATCTATTCTTGAAAATTCCGGTAATATAGGCTTGCCACTTCCGGAAAAGTTAATCAGTGTCCTTAAACAGTTAAAAGAAAAAAATTAAGTATAAGTCCTCTGATTTTTTCAGGGGACTTTTTTAAAAAAAGACTGCTCCATACTAAGATGAAACAGTCTTATTAAAGAAAGGAATTAACCCATAATAACTTCTACTTCGTGAACGCCATCAGCAAAAGCAGGAATAATATTGCCTTCAACAGCCTTGCCGTCAACGGTCATTGATTTAACGCCCTTGCAAACGTGTTCAGGATTCTTGACAGTGATGTTGTATTCAGCACCACGGAACTTTCTTACAGCTGTAAAGCCGTCCCATTCATGAGGAATTGATGGGTCAACCTTAAGTCCGTCCCAGTCAGCAGCGATACCAAGTATATATTGTGAAACTGCTACAAAGTTCCATGCAGCTGTACCTGTAAGCCATGAATTCTTAGCTTCGCCATGACGCTTAGCATCTTTACCGGCAATCATCTGAGCGTATACATAAGGTTCAGTTCTGTGGAGGTCGGAATATTTTTCTTCTCTGTAAGCTGGAGCAATTTTGCTATAATATTCAAATGCCTTGTCACCACGACCTGCATAAGCTTCAGCACAGATAATCCAAGCGTTATTGTGACAGAAGATACCGGCATTTTCCTTGTAACCGCCTGGGTATGTAGAGATTTCGCCGTATTCAGGATAGTACTTTGTAAATGCAGGATTGTTAAGTACAAGACCGTGTTCAGTGTTGAGATATTTATCGATACTATCAAGAGCCTTAATATCTGCACCTACTTCTTTACCTACTTCAGACATAACCATAAAGCCCTGTGGTTCTATGAAGATTTTACCTTCTTCACATTCCTTTGAACCCATTTTTCTGCCCAAATCATCATAAGCACGGATAAACCATTCACCATCGAAACCATATTCCATGATGTTCTTCTTCATCTTATCGATTTCAGCCTGAGCCTTTTCAGCTTCTTCAATATCGCCAATCTTCTTGCAAAGTTCAACATAAGCCGGACCTGCATAAGTGAAAAGACCTGCAACCATAAGTGATTCAGCAACCTTTGAATACTTATCTTCACCGTATTTTGGAGAAGTTGAAGTCTGGAAAGATTCACCTGGTTCATAAGACCAACAGCTAAGGTTGATACAGTCATTCCAGTCAGCACGCATTGCGAGTGGTAAACCATGAGGGCCTACATTGTTAGCTACTCTATAGAAACTCTGCTTGAGGTGGTGCATCATTGGCTGAGCCTTTGATTCATCATTATCATAAGGAACAAGCTGGTCAAGGAGAGCGTAGTCGCCGGATTCCTTGATGTAAGCAGCAACGGAAAGAATCATCCAAAGTGGGTCATCGGAGAAGTCACCACCGATTTCGTCGTTACCTTTCTTTGTAAGTGGCTGATACTGATGATAGCAACCGCCGTCTTCAAACTGTGTTGATGCAAGGTCAATAAGACGTTCTCTTGCTCTGTCAGGAATCTGGTGAACGAAACCAAGTAAATCCTGATTTGAGTCACGGAATCCCATACCACGACCGATACCGCTTTCAAAGTATGATGCGGAACGTGACATATTGAATGTTACCATACACTGATACTGATTCCAGATATTAACCATACGGTTCATTTTGTCATCAGGAGTGTTTACATTGTACTTAGAAAGAAGTTCGTCCCACATTTTCTTGTTATCTGCAAATGCCTTTTCAACCTTGTCAACAGTGTTGAACTGTTCAATCATAGCATAAGCACGGGATTTATTCATAGTGCCGTCAGCATTGAACTTTTCTTCAACAGGGTTTTCAACATAGCCAAGAATGAAGATAAGGTCTTTAGATTCGCCAGCTTCGAGAGTGATGTTGATAGAATGTGAAGCGATTGGTGACCAGCCATCGGCATCAGTATTTGTAGATTTGCCTGCAACTACTGCCTGTGGGTTTTCAAAGCCATTATAAAGACCGATGAAAGCTTCCTTATCAGCATCATAACCATCGATAGGGCAGTTTACAGTATAGAAAGCAAAATGATTTCTTCTTTCCTTGTATTCTGTCTTGTGGAAAAGAGTACTGCCTTCTACTTCTACTTCACCGGTGTTAAAGTTTCTCTGGAAGTTTGTTGAATCGTCCTGAGCATTCCATAGACACCATTCAATGAAAGAGAAGAGAGTAAAGGATTTCTTTTCTGAACTTGTATTTTTAAGAGTTACTTTTTGGATTTCGCCCTGATAGTTCTGTGGAACGAAGAAAGTAACATCAGCTGAAAGACCATTTTTAGCACCATGAATCTTTGTATAGCCCATACCATGACGACATTCATATTCATCAAGGTCAGCTTTTACAGGAGCCCAGCCAGGTGACCAGATAGAATTATTATCATTAATATAGAAATAACGTCCGCCCATATCAACAGGAACGTTGTTGTAGCGATAACGTGTGATTCTTCTAAGGCGAGCGTCCTTAAAGAAATGATAACCACCAGCTGTATTGGAAATCAGTGAGAAAAACTCCTGAGTGCCGAGATAGTTAATCCATGGGTAAGGTGTTTTTGGGGAATTGATAACGTATTCTTTGTTAGCGTCATCAAAAAATCCGAACTTCTGCATAATTTTACTCCTTTTTATTACATTTTGAACGATATTTCAGTTCCTGAAAAAGCGGTAGACCGCATTTTTAAATATTATACCATATTTTTCATTTTATTACAATAGATTAATGAAAAATTCCTGTGTATTATTTTATAGCACATTTTTGTGCAATATGCCAAAAAGTCAATATAAGCTGTAATATTTATTTGTAAGTGAATTTAACAGCTAAAGAATCTTTGGTTAGCAGTAAATGTATTATTAGGCTTTATTTCAACATAACCAGTAACATCAGCCGGAAGTGAAAGATTTGGTGCATCAATCATAGCTGTCATAGGTTCTGGACAGAAATAATGATTAAATCCACGGTCATTCCAGATAATCCAGAATTTGTATTCATCTGAAACTTCATAGCATAGTTTTTTGCCACTGGCGGTATCTTCAGCGATAATACCATGAAATTCCTGACCGTTAAGTGTTGTGGATTCGCCAAAATACATATCATTATCGCAAACTTGAAGTACAGGACACTTTGTTCCGTTTTTATATTCAAGGTCGTAAGCGTTTGGAATGAGAAGATTTTCAGTAGGTAAACAACGTGAATTAAGTTCACATTTTCTGCCGACCGGAACAGTAAGGCGAATATCATTTTCTCTTGCACCATCAACAAAAGGTGCGTTTATTGTTGTATGTGATGCAAGTGACATAGGGAGTACAACATCTGAATTATTTGTAAACTTAATATTTTGTTCAAGTCCGTGTTCAGAAAGCGTAAATGTATATTCAGCAGTGAATTTCACTGGAAGATACTGGAAAAATTCATCTTTTTCGTCGTAAACATAGCGAGTTTTAAGCCATGCACAATTAGCATCTGAATTGTATTCAACAATTTCATGAACCCTTTTATGTAAAAATCCATGAATATGATTGTTATAAGGTGCTTTTTCGTTCACTGGAAGATGATATACAGCATCAGAAGTTTTAAGAATTCCGTCTGCAAAACGGTTAGGAAGATAAAGGGTAGGAAGTCCCCATACTTCAGCAGATTGTTTTATATCATCAGCTGTATTGTCAGGGTTGAACCGGAAAAACTCCATATTATTTTTGTTATCTCTGAGACGAATAACATTAGAACCGACTTCATAAGCAATAAGAGCCTCATAACCTCCAGCCTGCAATCTTACGCAAGTAAGACCATTGAAATTAAAAAGCTGAGTGGAATTATTCATAATACATTTTCCTTTCATAAAAAAATTAATCCATACGGTTTTCCATATCAGTATATTCACGCATAGGCGAAATAGCTTTATATGCAGGACGGATAATTTTATTTGAATTGATAAGTTCCTCTATACGATGAGCTGACCAGCCTGCAATTCTTGAAACCGCAAAAATAGGTGTAAATAATTCATCAGGAATACCCAGCATTCTGTATACAAAGCCACTGTAAAAATCGACATTTGCACATACACCTTTAAAAATACGTCTTTCACTGGCAATAACTTCTGGTGCAAGTCTTTCCACAAGTGAATAAAGGGCAAATTCATCTTCTCTGCCTTTTTCAGCAGAAAGTTTTTCAACAAATCCCTTAAAAACTTTTGCACGTGGGTCGGACTGTGAATATACAGCGTGTCCCATACCATAGATAAGACCAGCCTTGTCAAAAGCTTCTTTATGAAGAAGTTTTTTCAGATAATTTCTGACTTCATCTTCATCTTTCCAGTTTTTAACATTAACTTTCATATCATCGAACATCATAGCTACCTTAATATTTGCACCGCCGTGTTTAGGGCCTTTTAAAGAGCCAAGAGCTGCTGCTATTGCAGAATATGTGTCTGTTCCTGAAGATGATACAACATGAACTGTAAATGTAGAGTTATTACCACCACCATGTTCGGCATGAAGAACAAGGGCAAGGTCAAGTATACGGGCTTCCAGTTCGGAGTATTTTTTATTTGGACGGAGCATATAAAGAATGTTTTCAGCTATTGAAAGGTTCGGGTCAGGGTCATGAAAGAAGAGACTTCCGCCATCATTATAATATTTGTATGCATTGTATCCATAAACTGCAAGTACTGGAAACAGTGTAATAAGTTCAATACATTGACGCATAACGTTGGGAATGGAAATATTATTTGCATCTTCATCATAGGAATAAAGAGCAAGAACACTTTTAGCAAGGGTATTCATCATGTTATCGCTTGGAGATTTCATAATAACATCTCTTGTAAATGTTGTTGGAAGTTCACGGAAATCCGAAAGAATCTTTTTAAATTCTTTAAGTTCATGTTCAGAAGGCATATATCCAAAAAGAAGTAAATATATAGTTTCCTCAAATCCAAAACGTTTTTCCTTTATAAATCCGGAAACTATATTTTCAACATCAATACCTCTGTAATAAAGTTTTCCGTCACCATGATTGGGCATACCATCTCCCATATCAAGAACTTTTATTGTACTTATGTTAGTTAAACCAGCAACAACACCGTTACCATCGAGGTCACGCAAACCACGTTTAACATCATACTGCATATAGAGTTCAGGATTTATTTTGTATCCTTCAACAGATTTATCGGAAAGTTTCTGGATTTCCGGAGTAATTGAAGAAAATTTATATTTCATACTATTGTCAATCCTTTCTTTTTACAATTTTTTCTAATTATAGCAAATTAAAGCAAAACTGTCAAGATAAAGAAAGAATTATAATAACATTTAAATAATTATTCATTTACAGTTATAACATTGTTTGCCCTTAATTGTTTTAAAAGCATGAATCTGGCTTCTTCCTTGTATTCAGGTTTAATCATATAATAAAGATAGTGTTCCATAAGATTAAATATATCGAGGGTACGACCTTCAATCTTGAACTGGCTGAATCCCATAGGAACATATTTTTCCCATATATCTTCGGGTGTTATATGGGTGCTTAATTTTTTGATATTGAAGATATTACGTTCCATGCATTTACAACCTGCTGTAATTTCTATTTCGGGGTGTTCGTGAAGAAGCTTTTCCGGATTAAATGGTGAATCGGGATATTTTCTTATATGATTTGCATATGCTATCTGCTGTAATCCTATTGACCTGTAATGAGCAGAACGTTTTTTACAGGAAGGTTCACAACAAGCATTTACAAGAATTTCGCATTTTTCTTTGCATGGTATTTTTTCAAGAATATCAAATTTATTATTCATATCATAATCAACTACAACAATATGATAGTCTTTGTTTATTTCATCATAAAGTAACTGAGGTTCTGTAATTCTCTTGCAGGTTGAACTTGTAATTTTATATTTAGGATAGTTTTTTCTTATGTAATCTTCTAAAAGCTGTGACATTATTATGACTTCATTCAATCCGTTATTAGCAAGATTCATTACCATATTGCAGAAATCATCACTTAAATGTTTCTTTTCAATCATAGGATTTGTAAATGTGAATCTTAAAGGTATACCTCTTTCGTTAAAAGAATGTATAACGGTTTTTATGAATTTCTTGTCACAATTTCCTTGCTGAATACGTCCCCCGTTCCACAATGACGGCGGAAAGACTCCATATACGGAGGCTATTTCCACACCATCACGGAAATATTCAGGGCAATGTTTCAGCATTTCAATAAATACAAGATTAAACATAAAATGCCCTGAAAAATCAGGGAGATGAAATTTCACTTTCATAGTTATTACCTCTTTTTATAATTCTATTTGATATGTAGTAAGTTTATTCAGATATCTTGCAGGCATGAATTTAATTGCAATGTTTTAATATTTTCAGATTTTGTTATTCTGCAAAGTTCGATACGATGGTGTTTTATGCGAAGTATTTCGATATTAAGTCCTATGGAATCGATATGAATTTTTTCGTTGATTTTTGGAATGTCGCCTAATTCGGAAATTATATATCCACTAAAAGTCTCATTTTTATCGGCTGGCAATTCTATTTGTAAAATATCGCATACATCGCCCACTGCGGACATTCCCTGAACAGTCCATGTACAGATTCCGGTTTTTATAATTTTTTCAAAACCGTCATCATCATCAGAAAATTCTCCGACAATTTTTTCTACAAGGTCAGTAATTGTTATAATGCCACTCATACCGCCATATTCGTCAACAACTATTGCGAAATGGTCGTCTGTATTTTTCTTCATATGTGCGAAAAGCTTATCGGCTTTCATGTTTTCGTGAACAAAAAACGCCTCATGAACAGCATTTTTCATAATATTCTGATGAGTCGGTTCATTGATTCTGAAATAGTCTTTAGCGTCCAGAATACCCACAACATTGTCAATACTTTCGCCACATACTGGAAAAACAGAGTGTCTTGTACCATGTATAACTGTTTCCCATACTGAGATATCATCTTCAAGCCATAAAACGGATACTTCAGTACGATGTGTGCAAATTTGTCCGGCTGTCATATCATCAAATGCAAATACATTTTTTATAATTCGGTTTTCCACTTCATCGATAGCACCCATTTCAGCACCGGCATCAGACATCATTAAAATTTCCTTTTCTGTAACAGTTTCTTCAGTAAATTCCGGATTTACTCCAAAGGCTTTGATTATTCCGTTTGAGAAAATATTCATCACCCATGTTACGGGGGTAAGAATTAATGTTAATATATAAATTATTCCTGAAAGCTTAAGTGCAAATTTTTCAGGATTTTTTGTTGCAATGCATTTAGGAATAAATTCACCCAAAGTAACAAAAATAAATACCATTATGAACATAATAATTGTTACTGAAATTATTTCAGATGTTCTTTCTGAAAAGATATTGAAAAAAATAGATGAGAATTTTTTATAAAAGGTTACCGATGAAATTCCGGCTGAGACAAATTCCAGAATCTTAATAATAGTTTGAGAAGAGAGTATATATTTGTTTGAATTGTCAGTAAGCTTTTTTAAATATTTTGTTTTTTTATTGTTATTTTGAATAATTTTTTCAAGTTGTGTATCACTTAGCAGATTTAATGAAGTTTCTGCTATTGTAATAACCGCACATAAAATAACAAATAAGATTTGCAGAATAATCTGCCATGACATATTAATAACCTCCATTAAAATATTTTTTTGAATAAAAAAATTTACTCCAGTTTTTATTCAATGGAGTATATGTCATAATTATCGGGAATACTGCCATC